>DATCWN010000508.1:0-12809 GCA_036566285.1 Hanamia sp. | reverse complement strand
ATTCCGCTATCCGGCATGTTGCCTTTTATCCGATAACCTATAAACATTCCGGCCACCATGCAAAGACTCAGGATCAACGGGAGCCAGACCTGTAATTTTTTATTGCGCATACTCTACTTAATTATCTAATTTTATTTTTTTTGAGAAGTGCAAATTTCCTTAATAAACACGACATTATGTTGCCACTAATAAAATTGATTGCAGACAGCGGATCTACCAAAACTGAATGGTGCCTTTTAAAAAATAATAAACCTCTTATTTTTACCACTCAGGGAATGAGCCCCTATTTTGTGGATGGCTCCGGAATGGAAAAAATTATTTTGCAGGAAGTGTTTCCTTATTTAAAGAAAACCTCTGTTGATGAAATTCATTTTTATGGTACCGGTTGTAAAAATCCCGCTAATATAAAAATGGTGAAAAAGGTTTTTCAAAAATTGTTTAAAAGCGCATCTATTGATATTGATAATGACCTTTCGGGCGCTGCCAAATCTCTCTGTGGCAATGAAAAAGGAATCGCCTGTATATTAGGAACGGGCTCCAATTCCTGTTATTACAATGGAAAAAAAATTGTAAAAAACAGTCCGGGTTTAGGTTTTATTTTGGGTGATGAAGGAAGCGGCGCTTACCTTGGTAAAAAAGTAATCCAACATTTCTTGTACCATATTTTTGATGATGATCTGCGTACAAGATTCGATGCAAGATTTATAACTAACGACTCTGAGATCCTTGAAGCGGTTTACAAAAAACCTTTGCCAAACCGCTACCTGGCATCTTTTGCCATTTTCCTTGCAGAAAATCGTGGCCATTACATGATTGAAAATATTATCTTAGATGGGCTGAACGATTTCTTTTTTACCCATATTATAAAGTATAAAGAAAGTGCGAAACTACCGGTTCATTTTACAGGTGGTATTGCTTTTGGATTTAAAGATGTGATTCAACAATTGTGCAGGAACTACGATTTGCAAATAGGAAATGTTTTCAGAAGCCCTATGGAAGGATTGATAAAATACCATTCTTTAATTAATTAATTAGCCAATTCGCTAATGTGCTAATGAGAAAAGTATTTAATTGGCACATTAGCGAATTATTCCATCACCTGCACCTCATGTGCCAGCCTTCCATCTTTTGTCATTCCTTCAATAACCACCCTGAAAGCACCGCTTACATCATTATTAAAGAATTTTAATAACACTTTATTTTCTCCCGGCTTTGTAATCACTTCCGGATTCCAGTAAAGCGTGGTGCGCAAATCTTTCTTCTCGTTTTCAGGATTTATGGTTTCGTAATTGGGCGAATAAAATTGTCGTATTCCTGTATAACCAGTGACCGTATTATTTGACAGCCCCTTCCCAGGTTCCGATTTTTGATCGCTTCCGCGACGGGTATATATAGCAATAGCGCCACTTCCTCCACCACCCGAACCGCCCATAAATGGTGGACGAATTACTTTTATATACGCTACATCAGATACAGGAATCCCTGAAATCATATCGGCACTTGATGCCATTTCATCTAAATAAATAGCCGGGGCCCCCCCACGCCATTGCAGTGAAGGAGGATTGCTGCTGGTATTTATTTGCAATCCCGCTACCTTTCCCTGCAGGTAATTAAAAATGCTGAAAGAGGAACCCGCAAACGGGTCGTTTACCAGGTCGAACTGGTACGCATCGCCACCGCTGAATAAACCGGTTGCATATTTTTCATCCATTATCTCCACGGGCGATTTTGTTCTACGTTGAATAGTAACGGTTTCTAACACTTTTTCGTTAAGAAATTTTAGTTCATTCAATGTGGCATCCGCCAATTGAAAATGCCTTGAATTGCCCGTGGTATCCGAAAGATGGTTATAAAAAAATCCATTGGCTTTCATGTTTTGCGGAAGAGCGGGAAGACGATTTTGCATAAATTGTACAGTAACATCTCCCAGCCCTTTTGACTTTGGCAATTGGTAATAAATTCGCGCAGTATCAAAAAGTATCAAAGAAGGGTCGTTGAAAGTTCCATCCTTTGCAATAGGAACAGAAACGATTTGATTCGCTTCTTTTTTTTGATTCCATAGCAAAACAATACTCCCGGCATCACGAAGCTGAACCGGTGAAGCGCCATATATTTTCCCTGAAATGGAAAGATAAGTGGTATCTCTCGGATAAGTAATTTTAGGTAAAATCCCTTTCACTACTTCTTCCCAATTGAACCTGCGCCAGCCATGAGTAAGCATTACCAGGTCAAGCGCTTTTGAAATGGAATCGGAATTATTTAAAAAATAATACGCGGCATTATTCACTTTTCCCTTTAATTCGCCGGTTAATAAAAGATGAGAAATAATATTGTTGCCAGTGTCTGCGTCAATGCCCATGTCTGTTACGGAAACAGATAAGTTGGCCGAAAGACTATCGGGAACAGAAATTTCAATTTCATTTTTAGCGCGTTTATTCAATCCCCAATGTTGCACCGTCATTTCAGGATGAAAGAGATATTCTTCATTATTGATGTAGGTAATGCGCTCTGCCAAAGGATTCCATTTATCATCAAAAACCGTGATGGTCAAAATGCCGCTTGGCAAATCTTCGGTAGGAATAATACCCTGGGCAATTCCCGCTTTTAATTCTTTGGCAATTTTAAAAACAGGTTGTTGGTACATGGTTCCCAGTACATGAAGTGGCCCGCTATTATTGGTGTTATCAGGAGCGCTTATTAAAAAGTTTCGTTTGGAGCCAACCAATGAAATTTGTAAAGCAACTCCCGTTGATTTAATTGCCGGCAAATCTGTTTCCTGTGGTGCTCCTTTATTCGCTTTTGTTGAAGCATCTGTTACAAACCATTTTGCTGAAAAAGTTTCCCCGGGTTTTGGCTTTAAATAAAAAAATCCCATGCCATCGTGAATCACTTTAAGGCTGTCAATGGTAGTACCCTTATTGTTTTTAATAACTCCCTTTATGTTTAACGGCCTTCCCCATTGGTCATTTACTTTGAAAGCGATTTTATTAATCACATTTACTATGGCATCACCGCCTTCGGGAAAAAAAGTTATTTGCGGAACTACCGTATTTTTTGATGATGAGGAATTGCTATTCTTTGAAAGTATCCTGATGTCCTTGTTGTATAAAAAAGAAGAATCGAAATTCAGCATCCAGCGGGTGTATGCTTTTACGTGAATAAACTGGCCGGAATAATCGGCGGGTATTTCAAACTGTCCCGCAGAAGTAGCATCTACTACCGGGCTGGTGCTGCGCGATAAAAGCTTCCCTTTATCATCTGTCCAGTCTATATAAATGGTTCTGCTTTCATTGGCCGGAAAAATTGCTTTCATTAAATATGCCTTAAACCAAATGGTTTCGCCGGTAGCATACGAAGATTTATCGTAATGAAGATACATGCGCTCCTGTCCAAAATCATTAGCATAACGCGCCATGGTAGCATCCATATCCTGCGCATTTACATTTGAAAAGAAAAAAACAGAAAAGAAAAAAACAGAGAGGAAAGGTTTCATTGAAGAAGTTTTAAAAGAATAATGGATGTAAATTAATGTAAGATTGGAATGGAACCAAAGAGAGCGTTTATTTTGGCATCATCTTAATAATTTTAAAAAAAAAATTGATAAAAAAATTACCGCACAACAAACATTCTTTTATAATTAAAATTGATGCAATAGTTTTGGCAAAATAAATATAGTATGTCCTTCACGAAAATTACGGAACAAGCCTCTCCTTATCGCCGTCTTGAAAAAATGCCTATCGCGGAAATTATAACGAACATAAATAAAGAGGATTTCCTGGTAGCAGCCGCTGTGCAAAAGGCGCTTCCGCAAATTGAAAAAATGATAAAGGCGGTTTCAGAAAAAATGATAAAGGGAGGCAGGCTCTTTTACATCGGGGCTGGCACCAGCGGTAGATTGGGAATTTTGGATGCCAGTGAATGCCCGCCCACTTATGGGGTTCCGCCAGGATTGGTTGTAGGTATTATTGCCGGTGGCGAAAAAGCAATCATCAATGCCATTGAAAATGCAGAAGACAATGCAAGCCAGGGCTGGAAAGACTTACAGGCTTATAGTATAAGTGAAAAAGATGTGGTAATAGGGATTGCTTCCAGCGGCACTACGCCTTATGTAATAGGCGCACTGAAAAAATGTAAAGAAAATAATATTGTAACCGGAAGTATTTCATGCAACCCGGATTCTCCAGTAAGCGCTGTCGCTGATTTTCCTGTGGAAGTAATTGTAGGGCCTGAATTTGTAACCGGCAGCACCCGCATGAAGAGCGGCACAGCTCAGAAAATGGTTTTGAATATGATTTCAACCACCGCCATGATACAGTTGGGAAGGGTAGAAGACAATAAAATGGTGAACATGCAATTAACAAACGCTAAAATAGTAAATCGGGGAACAAGAATGCTAATGGAGAAAACCGGCATTAAAGATATAGACGCTGCAAAAGAATTATTATTAAAATATAAAAGTGTAAAAAAAGCTGTGGAGCATTACAAATAATTCGTTTTAAAATACCGGGGATTGTCTTAAATTTAATGTGCCATAATTTTAATCATTTTTAAAATTCCAGCCATGAAACGCAAAACTTTACTCTCCGTAATTTTTTCTGCATTTTTTTTCTGCGGATTTTCACAAAACAACAACCGCGCATTTGCAATAACCGGCCAGGCAAAAGGAAATTTTAACTGGATAGACATCCGTGGAATAGAAATGTCTTCAGGAAATGCAAATGCCGTTTTATTTGAGAATGGGAAAACAAAATTTTCTTTTAGAGATGCGGAAACCCAAAAAGCTGTTGATAAAATTAGTGTAATTGGCAACCCTGCTCTATTAAAAACCAATAATGCTACGGTTTCTTTGAACACCATCTTACTGCATAATCCTACGCCTACATCCTTAATGAGCGCTGCCATTGCATACGATAAAAAACATGACAAACTATTTTTTGCGTCTATGCATACGGGTAACCTGATGTGGCTCGATTTAAGATCCACAAATGAAACGCCTTCTTTTTATACCATTCAAAAACCTTTGGTAGAGAATCATAATTTTGATGATGAAGCATTCAACATCACTCGCATGGCGATTGGGGCGGACGGTAACGGATATGCACTTACCAATGATGGGAATCATCTTGTTCGCTTTTCAACCGGCAAAAAAACAGTCATTACCGATTTGGGAAAGCTGATAGATGCAGAATCCAACAAAAGTATTTCTGTACACAACCCATGCAGTAGCTGGGGCGGAGATATGGTGGCCGATGCTTTCGGAAAATTATATTTATTTACCGCTAATCATAATGTTTTTGAAATAGATATTCAGTCAGGAATTGCTACTTATAAAGGAGGCGTAATTAATTTGCCACCCGCTTTTTCGCTTAACGGCGCAGCGGTTGATAAAGATGAAAATGTAATGGTAAGCAGCGCCAATTCGTTTGAAGGATTTTATAAGATAAATATGAAAGATTTATCGGCAACAAAACTAATTACCAAAGGACAGGTTTTTAATGCATCTGACCTCGCCAGCAGCCATCTTTTAAAAGAAGGAGAAAGAAAAACAGGCGCAGCAAGCCTTGCAGAGCTTGAGGTAATTGGTAATAAGTTTATTTCTGTGTATCCCAACCCCGTAAGCAATGGCCAGCTAAAGATATCATTTGATAATAATGCAGCAGGAGAATATAAAATTGCGCTCACGGATTTACAGGGAAGATTGATAGAAAGCAAAACGGTGTATGTAAAATATCATGGGCAAATAGAAAGTTATAAATTAAAAACAAAGCCTGTAAAAGGATTGTACCTGATAAAAATTACTAATGCCGAAAATCAAAATATTCTTTCTGATAAATTAGTGATTGAATAAAAAGGCCTGGGTTTGAGTTAGCAATGCCGCTCTGAAAAGAGCGGTTTTTTTTTAGGATAATTTTTGCGATTGGATACGAAATGCATCAGGTATGATTATTCAATGAACTAATTTTGTGAAGACATTATGCATGATATAGAACCATACGATAATTGGCAATATTTATATAGCTCCGAAGAGGATGAACGATCGCCATTTTACGGGCGCGAATACAGCCAGTTTGAATTTGTAAATACTATTTATAACTATTACATTCATCCGCTTTGGGATGAGTTTGGCAGCGTTACTTTATACCTGAAAGTTTTGATGGCCGATTATGAAGCAAAGTATGTAATCATGGAATTAATAGGCGAATGGAACGACGCCATTGAAAATGATATTATGCGTTTGAAGCGCGAAGTGATTGATGAATTTATAAGGCAGGGTATTTCAAAATTTATTTTAATAACCGAAAATGTTCTCAACTTCCACAGCAGTGATGATAGCTACTATGAAGAATGGTTTGAAGATGTGGTTGATGAAAACGGATGGATTGTTTTTCTAAATATGCCTGCTGCCACCCAGCATGATTTTATAAGAGCGCGGCTAAATAATTATATCGGGCTAATTGATCTTGTTCAATGGCGCACCATGAAACCAGATGTCCTTTTTAACCAGTTGGATAATTTTTTATTAAGAAGGATTGATTGATTTTAGATTTTAAATTTACGATTGCGGATTTTTTAAAATTATCGTTTTAGAATAGTACCCTGAATCTAAAATCGCAAATCTAAAATCAAAAATTCCAACTTCCTGTAGTACTTTTGCGCATCTGAAAATTTCTTAACTCTCTGATTTATGACCTGGAAACAGTTATTCACTTCATCGCTTGGCAAAAAGTTTTTAATGGGTGCGACGGGATTCTTTTTAATAACGTATCTCATCGTTCACGCTTCCATAAATGCGTTGATCTTTTTCAATGATGACGGTGCCACATTTAATACAGTAGCACATTTCATGCTTCATAATTGGATCGTCAGAATACTTGAAGTAGGCTTGTTTGCAGGATTTATTCTGCACATTATACAAGGACTTTTGCTGTGGAAACAAAACAAAACTGCAAGGGTTGTAAAATATGCTATACAAAAATATCCACGCGAAATAAAATGGTACAGCCGCTACATGGGCTGGCTGGGCACTTTTATACTTTTATTTTTAGTGATGCATCTGTATCATTTTTGGGGAAGTACCAAACATGAATTGTATTTCAACGGTCCCTCTGTGGATCTGTATCAGCAGATGAAAGAAATTTTTACCAATCCTGTTTGGTTTATTTTATACATGATTGGTTTGGCTTCTCTTTTATTCCATTTGTTACATGGCTTTCAAAGTGCTTTTCAGACTTTTGGAATCAACAACAGGAGATGGCTTCCACTGGTAAAAGGCATTGGTGTTTTTTATTCAATTGTCATTTGCCTCCTGTTTGCTTCAATGCCTTTGGCATTTATGGCAGGATGGCTTCAATAAAATTCTAACGTTGAAAACAATATTTCAACATAAAATATTCAATACTAACGTATGGCATTAGACGCAAAAATCCCGGCAGGCAGCATGGATCAAAAATGGACCAATTACAAAGACCATGTAAAACTGGTAAGCCCTGCCAATAAAAGAAAATTAGAAGTGATTGTAATAGGCACAGGCCTCGCAGGCGCTTCGGCTGCAGCAACACTTGGTGAACTGGGTTATAAAGTAAAATCATTTTGCTTCCAGGATAGTCCCCGCCGCGCGCATTCAATAGCCGCACAAGGTGGTATCAACGCAGCAAAAAATTATCAGAATGATGGCGACTCTGTATTCCGGCTTTTTTATGAAACCGAAAAAGGCGGCGACTTCCGTTCACGCGAAGCCAACACGTATCGCCTGGCAGAGGTAAGTGGAAATATTATTGACCAATGCGTGGCGCAGGGGGTTCCTTTCGCACGTGAATATGGTGGTTTATTGGCCAACCGCTCTTTTGGCGGCACGCAGGTACAACGTACTTTTTATGCCGCAGGGCAAACAGGACAGCAATTATTATTAGGTGCTTACGGAGCTTTGGAACGCCAGGTTTCTCTTGGAAATGTTACCATGTATTCCCGCCATGAAATGCACGACATTGTAAAGATTGATGGCAAGGCAAGAGGAATTATCGCAAGGAATTTAGTTACCGGAGAATTGGAAAGACATTTTGGCCATGCCGTTCTTATTTGCTCAGGTGGTTATGGAAATGTTTTTTACCTGAGTACCAATGCCATGGGAAGCAATGTAACTGCTGCATGGAAGTCGCATAAGAAAGGCGCTTTTTTTGCCAATCCATGTTACACACAAATTCATCCTACCTGTATTCCTGTTACCGGCGATCATCAGAGCAAATTAACCCTGATGAGTGAAAGCCTTAGAAATGATGGAAGAATTTGGGTTCCAAAAAATAAAGATGAGAAACGCAAAGCAACAGATATTCCTCCTGAAGATCGTGATTACTATTTGGAAAGAAGGTACCCGGCATTTGGAAATCTCGGCCCCCGCGATGTAACCTCGCGCGCTGCGAAAGAAAGATGCGACGCCGGCTATGGCGTAGGTACTACGAAAAAAGCGGTATATCTTGATTTTGCAGATGCTATTAAACGGTATGGAAAATCAGAAGCACATAAAAAAGGATTATCAGGTGCCAATGATGATACTATTATTGAATTGGGCAAACAGGTTATAAAAGAAAAATACGGTAACCTCTTTGCGATGTATGAAAAGATCACAGATGAAAATCCATACGAGGTTCCTATGAGAATTTATCCTGCGGTGCATTACACTATGGGCGGGCTTTGGGTTGACTACGAATTGATGACAACCGTTCCTGGATTGTATTGTTTGGGAGAAGCTAATTTTAGCGATCATGGTGCAAACAGACTTGGCGCTTCTGCATTGATGCAAGGATTGGCCGACGGATATTTTGTGATTCCTTATACGCTTGCTAATTATATGTCAGGGGAAATTCGTAATCCTGTTATCCCCACAACGCATCCTGCATTTGAAGAAGCGGAAAAGGCAGTAAGAGAAAGAATAGAAAAGTTAATGAGCATAAAAGGAACCGAGTCTGTAGAAAGTTTTCATAAAAGATTAGGCCATATTATGTGGGAGAAATGTGGAATGGCACGGAATGATAAGGGATTAAGAGAGGCTATAGAAGAGATAAAAGCATTGCGAAAAGAGTTTTGGGAAAATGTAAGAATCCCTGGTGGAATTTCTGAAATGAACCCTGAATTGGACAAGGCAGGAAGGGTAGCGGATTTTATGGAATTGGGTGAATTGGTATGTATAGATGCACTCAACAGGAGAGAAAGTTGTGGTGGCCATTTCAGGGAAGAAAGCCAGACAGAAGAAGGCGAAGCAAAACGTATAGACGAGGAATTCAGTTATGTAGCAGCGTGGGAATATACCCCGGATGGCGAGGTATTAAATAAGGAGGAGTTGACTTTTGAATTGACGAAACCGAGTGAGAGGAGTTATAAGTAGGGTGTTTTGAATGGTTAAATGGTTGAATGGTTAAATTGTTTCCGCGGGTATCTTTATAATTTTTTTTGTTTCTTGAAAGCCTTAACAATGGATGTAGAAATTGACAAAAAGTTTTTAAAGCTCAATGATATTGAATGTTATCGAACTGCATTTCATTTAAGTAATTATGTTTGGAATGTTGTGATCAAGTGGGAATGGTTTTCAAAGAAAACAGTAGGAGCCCAATTTGTAGAGGCAGTTGATTCTATATCTGCAAATATTGCAGAAGGATTCGGGAGGTATTTTAAAAAAGATAAAATAAAGTTCTACAGGTATAGCCAAGGTTCTTTAAAAGAAAATTTTGACTGGATGAGAAATGCAAATTGAGAAACTTGATTAACGAAGAGGAGTACAATCATATTTATTTTGAATTGGGGAAATTGCCAAATCACTTAATCAGTTTATTAAGTATACAAATGAAAAATTGACTATTTAATGATAGCCCAACAATAAAACAATTTAACAATAAAACAATTTAGCAATAAAACAGTTCAACAATATAACAATATAGCAATGGAACATTACAATATGAACCTTACTTTAAAAGTATGGCGTCAAAAAGATTCAAAATCAAAAGGACATTTTGAGACTTACGATGTAAAAGATATTTCATCAGAAATGTCTTTTTTAGAAATGTTTGATGTACTTAATGAAAGATTAGTGCATGAAGATAAAGATCCGATTGTATTTGATCACGATTGCCGCGAAGGTATCTGTGGCGCATGCAGCATGTATGTGGATGGAAGAGCACATGGCCCGTGGCAAAAAAATACCGTTTGTCAATTGCACATGCGCGCATATCACGATGGTGATACTATTGTAGTGGAACCGTGGCGTTCAACTGCCTTTCCTGTTATAAAAGATTTGATGGTTGACAGAAGAGCCTTTGACAGGATCATAGAAGCCGGTGGATTTATTTCTACCAACACCGGCAATGCCGCAGATGCCAATTCAATTCCTGTGGACAGGGCAAAAGCAGAAGAGGCTTTTGATTCAGCAGCTTGCATAGGTTGCGGCGCTTGTGTTGCCGCTTGTCCCAATGGTTCTGCGATGTTATTTGTAAGTGCAAAAGTTTCGCAGTTGGCATTATTACCACAGGGCGATGCCGAAAGAAAAACAAGGGTTTTAAATATGGTGGGGCAAATGGATAAAGAAGGTTTTGGTAATTGCGGAAATATTTATGATTGCGAAGCAGAATGCCCTAAAGGAATTTCTGTAGAAAATATTGCCAGGATGAACAGGGAATACCTCGGAGCTTCTTTTTCTTCAGAGATACAAAAGCGCCCCGATCATGCAGAACATTAAAATCATTAAGTATAGCCAACTGGCTTCTCCAGCAAAAATAGGATTGTAAAAGAATTAATTTTATACAGGTACATTTACAGTTAATATCTTTTATGGCTATAGAATCGCTGCACTTATTTTTCCAAAAAATAAATCCATCTTATTTTTATTAAATGGCATTATTAGAAAAATACCTGAAGATAAAAAAGTCCACTATTCCACAGGCAGGCAGGGGATTATTTACTACCATCTTTATTGCAAAAGGTACGCGCATAGTGGAATACAAGGGAAGAATATGCACATGGAAGGAAGTTAAGTTTGACAGCACCAATGCCTACATTTATACGGTTAATACAAAGCATGTAATAGACGCGCGAACCTATTTAAAAGCGTTTGCGCGATATGCCAATGATGCCCGTGGTTTAAAAGTCATCAAAGGATTAAAAAACAATTGTTGCTTTGTAAATGATGGGCTGAGAGTTTATATAGAATCGGTAAGAGACTTACAAGCGGGTGAAGAAATTTTTGTGAGTTATGGTAAAGAATATTGGGACGTGATAAGGGAGAATCTTAAATTGGCTGACAAAGAAAAGTAAATCACAGGCAAAGTAATTCTGTTTACTTGCCCAATATTTTCTCTAAGAATAGGTCGCAATTGTGTATCTCTTTTCCAATGTATGAAATATGATTATCAGGCCGCAAAAGAATATAAAAGTCATGGGAAGTTCCAAATAGTTTTTTTGGGATTTCATTAAAAGAAAATGTGGCAATCTTAAATTTTAAATTTCTTAGTTCTTCAAATTGGTTATTGCCATAAGTGCCAAAAAATAAAATTTTAAAAAGCGGCTCTCTGAGATAATCAAATATTTCTTTTCCGTTTGAAAAAACAAAATAAGGCATTCTGTCGCCTGCTTTTACTTTACCAGTCTTACTTTTAATTGTCAATGCGCTGTTGGGATAAGCAATTCCGGTTTGGGATATTAACGGATAAACCCACTTATTAATTATTGAATTTTTAGAAACAAAGCTGATAACTAAAGGGAAGATTTTTAAACGAAAAAAATCCCAGAACACATTGGAACCTGTCATGGCATCAAACATCCTGTCGGTAGTACGCAGCAAATGTTTCGCATTTTCCATTCGCTCTGTATTGTAGCTTTCCAGCACCAATTCATTTGTTTTAAAATTAATTACGTAAGCCAGTTTCCACGCTAAATTGTACGCATCCTGTATGCCGGTGTTCATGCCCTGCCCACCTGCCGGTGTGTGTATGTGTGCGGCATCACCCGCTATGAAACACCTGCCGTTTCTGAATGAATTGGCTTTTCGGCTATGCACTTTGTAAGTTGAAAACCATCGAACTTCATCAAATGCAACCGGGATTGCCAATTGTTCTTTTATAGGTTCTTCAATCTCCTCAAATGTAAATGTTTCATCCTCTTCTTTCTTATCAGGCAAAATACCTATAACACGGAAATGCCCATTGCCTTCCATTGGAAAGAAAAGAACAAATCCTTTTTTAATCAGGAAAATAAACAGCTCATCTTTATTGATAACAGGGCTGTTTAGTTTTACGTCGGTTACATAAAATATTTTAGGAACAGTGTCGCCTTCAAATGATAAACCCATTTGATGCCTTACCCCGCTGCTGGCTCCATCGCAGCCAACCAAATATGCCGATTCAATTATTTGTTCTTGCCCATTCGCATCTTTATAATAAACTATTACACCGGTTTTATTTTGTTCAAAGCGAAGAAATTCAGATTTCCATAAAACAGTTTTCCCTTTCTCAGAAAGATAGTCCACTAAAAGTTTTTCGGTTTTACTTTGTTCCAAAGACAATGCAAAAGGGAAGTGGCTTAGTCCATTTCCGAGGCCGGCAAGATTAAAGCCTGCTTTTCTTTTTCCTTTATAAAATACATTCATGGCGGTGGTTAGCCGGCCTTCATTGATTGCTTTTTCTGCTAAACCAATTTCATTAAAAATTTCAAGTGTGCGTGCCTGTATCACCACTGCTTTTGAGAATGGAGTCGTTTTTTCATTTTTTTCAATGATAATGAAATCAATATGATAGCGGAGCAATTGTGCGGCCATGCTTAAGCCTGTG
>DATCWN010000425.1:0-7686 GCA_036566285.1 Hanamia sp. | reverse complement strand
TATTGAAACGGCTATTTCCTGGTTTAGGGAATAGCCGTTTTTTTATTGGCCTATTCTTTATAGACTAAGAGAATGTAAATTGACTAAGAGAGTGTAAGAAGAGTAAAAATTTGAGCTATAAGTGAATAGGAATTGATATTGCTATAAGTATTTAACCCTGTACTTTCTATCTCTCACATCACCCCCTCATCTGCAAAACTATAATACCCTTCATCACTTACTATAAGATGATCTAATACTTGTATGTCTAACAACTTGCCCGCACTTTTTAATTGTGCGGTAAGCTCCTCATCTTGCCTGCTGGGCCGCAGACTTCCGGATGGATGGTTGTGGCATAGAATAAGGGAAGTGGCTTTTACTTCCAGCGCCTTTTTAAAAATAAGCCTGGGATCCACAATGGTGTGGCTGATTCCGCCCGTGCTAAATACCTCGAAGTGGTTTACCTTACTGGCTTTGTTCATAAAAACAACAGCAAAAACTTCGTGGGCATAATCTTTTAAAGAAGTTTTTAAGTAATCGGCTAATTCTTTACTGGAGCGGGCTTGTATTTTATGAAGGGGAAAAGAGGCCTGCCTTCTTCTTCCCAGTTCAAGGGCTGCTACCAGCGTTACAGCTTTGGCTTCGCCAATTCCTTTTATAGTCATCATTTCTTTCAGGGAAAGCTTTCCTAATTCATCCAGGTTATTGGCCCCTAATCGTAATACGTCTTTTGCCAAATCTACTGCGGAGCTTTTTCCACTTCCCGTATTTATTAGAATGGCGAGAAGTTCGGAATCACTTAAGCTTTCTCTTCCTTTGGCTATTAATTTCTCACGGGGCCTGTCATCTATCGCCCAGTTTTTTATGGAGGTGGAAGACTTGTTAACACTTTCCATGAATTTGAGTTTATTTCCAAAAATATAAATTATAATTTCGCCGAACTAATTATCCTTCCACAATAATTTCTATATGCATCCAAACGTAAAAATATTTTCGGGTACAGGTTCCCAATATCTCGCAAAACAAATAGCATTAAGGTTTGGAGAGCCACTGGGAAAAATCAATATTCAAAAATTCAGCGATGGAGAAATTGGTGTTGAATATGTGGAAAGCATCCGCGGGCAATTTGTATTTTTAATCCAGAGTACTTTTTCGCCTACAGATAATTTAATGGAATTGTTACTGATGATTGATGCGGCAAAGCGGGCGTCAGCCTACAAAGTAATTGCGGTAATGCCTTACTATGGGTACGCAAGGCAGGACAGGAAAGATAAGCCCCGTGTCGCGATCGGATCTAAATTAGTGGCCAACATGCTCGTTGCAGCAGGCGCCGACAGAATTATTACTATGGATCTTCATGCCCCGCAAATACAGGGATATTTTGATATTCCGGTGGATCATTTAGATTCCTCTGCAATTTATATTCCTTACATAGAAGATTTAAATCTGGAAAACCTGACGTTTGCGGCGCCTGATGTAGGAAGTGCCAATCGTATCAGGGAGATTGCCAGTTATTTTGAAGTGGATATGGTCATTTGCGATAAGCATAGAAAAAGAGCGAATGAAATTGCAAGCATGGTGGTGATAGGTGATGTTACAGGCAGGGACATTGTATTGATTGATGATATCTGCGATACCGGTGGCACACTTTGCAAAAGCGCCGGGTTGTTGATGGAAAAAGGAGCACGCAGTGTGAGGGCTTTTTGTACGCATCCGGTACTTAGTAATAATGCATATGAAAATATACAAAACAGTGTTTTAGAGGAATTGGTAGTCTGCGATACCATTCCGATAAAAAGTAAAACCGATAAATTAAAAGTAGTTTCCGTGGCCGATCTTTTTGCCATAGCCATTAGGAATGCTTATGAAAACAGGAGTATCAACAGCCTTTTTATAAGAAGTAAGATGCATAAAAAGGATGAAGTTAAGATTTAGGGTCAATGGTGAATGGTGAATGGTTTGATTTGTGAATGATTGTAATGCGAAAAAATATTACATCGCCTTGGATAGTCGATCATAAAATATCGATAGCTTTACTTTGGGCATTCAACAATTCAACCATATAGCAATACAACGATTCACATTTGACGATTCACCATTGACCTTACGATTTTCTAAAAAGCCATTTCCCCATTTCTTTGAAAGTTACTTTTTTACCGTAAAGTAAAATTCCTGTACGGTATATTTTTGCAGCCAGCATGGTGGTGAGAAGAAAACCAGCCACAAGCGAAAGCATGGAAACCCCTATCTGCCACGGGGGAACACTTCCTGACGGAATACGCGCCATCATTACAATCGGCGACGAAAAGGGAATCATGCTTCCCCAAACTGCCACCGGCGAATCCGGCTTGCCTGCCGCCGTGGTCATTATAATAAATGAAAGAATAATAGGCATGGTTATCGGCAACATTAATGATTGAGCTTCCTGCGGATCTTCATTTACAACACTGCCCACAGCGGCAAATAAGGACGCGTAAAAAAGATAACCGGCCAGAAAATAAAATAAAAAACAAGGAATAATAAGCGCCCAATTGGCCGATAAAAAAGTATCTTTTGCCGTGAAAAAATTCATAGCAGCCGAACTATTTCCGCCGGCATTCATAGCGGCGCTTGCTGATTGCGCGCTTTGCAAAGTATCAGGCGAAAGAAGAGAAGAGGCCACAGAAGATAATACGACTATAAGCACCAGCCAGATAAGTAATTGGGTAATCCCCACGGCGGCAATTCCTAAAATTTTTCCCATCATTAATTGAAACGGTCTCACCGAGCTAATAATAACTTCGGCAATGCGGTTCATTTTTTCTTCCATCACGCCGCGCATTACAGCAGCGCCGTAAATGAATAAAGTCATATAAATTAAGATGCCGCTTCCAAAGCCAATTCCATACGAAAGCCCTGAATTGGATTGTTCTGTTTTGTTTCCCTGTTTTATTACCGGGCTGAATTTATACATCCGGTCTTCATCCATTTTGTTGATGGAATCAAGGATTTTTCTATCAATATTATTTTGAAGAAAAGCTTTATTTCTTATAGCATTATTTATCTGGTCTTTTATTTTTTCTTCCGTACTCATGCCCAATTGCTTGTCCGAAACCAAGGAGATGGAATCCTGCTTGGAATCATAATTCTCCGGGATTTTTAAAAAGGCGGAGTACCCTTTTTCTTTAAAGTTACCAGCGTTTACATCGGATGGGTATTCATAAGTAATCGCTTTATCACTTTGAAAACTGTTTTTAAAAATTCCATTGCTATCTACCACTGCTATCTTTTGTTCTTCATCACTTTGTATAGAAAAATAAGCCGAGGCAAAAATGAAACCTATAAAAAATAGAGGCAATAAAATGGTGGAGAGAATGAACGTTTTATTTCTAACTCTTGTTAAATATTCTCTCTTAATAACCAGCCATATTTTATTCATTTCGGTACAATTATTTGTTAGTAGTTTAATTATTTTTAAGATCAGCTTTTTACAAACTCTCTTGCTCTTTGTGTTCCTTCAACCTGCTTAATGAATATTTCATTGAGCGTGGGCAATACTTCATTAAAAGAAATGATGCTCGCGTTGTGATTTAAAAATTCCCTTAACACCTCCGCAGGGCTGTAGCTATCATTAATTTTTACAGTACAATAATTTTCTTTGCTGTTGATAATCCGGAAGATATTATTTTCAAAAGCTTCAGGTATTGTTTCAAATCCCACTTTAAAAATATGTTCTTTAAAATCATTTTTGATTTGATGTAAACTTCCATCAAGGATTTTTTTCCCTTTATTTACCAGCACAATTTTATCGCAGATTTCTTCCACCTGTTCCATTCTGTGTGTACTGAAAATAATGGTAGTTCCTTTCTGTGATAATTTAAAAATTTCTTCTTTGATTAAATTGGAGTTTACAGGATCAAGCCCGCTGAAAGGCTCATCAAGAATTAGTAAATGAGGTTCATGAAGTACGGTGATTACGAACTGTAATTTCTGACTCATGCCTTTGCTGAGGTCGTCCACTTTTTTATTCCACCAGCTTTCCATTTCAAATTTCACAAACCATTCTTTTATCTTTTTCATCGCATCGCGCCGGCTCATGCCTTTTAGCATGGCAAGGTATAATGCCTGCTCGCCGATTTTCATTTTCTTATACAAACCTCTTTCCTCAGGCATGTAGCCAATCCGGGAAATATCTTTTACCGGGTCAAACTTTTTTCCTTCAAATAAAATGGCGCCGCTATCCGGGTAAAAGATTCCCGTAATCATTCTTAGCAAAGTGGTTTTCCCTGCGCCATTAGGGCCTAGCAGGCCAAAAATACTTCCCTGCGGAATGGAGAAACTAATATCATCCACGGCCTTTTGCGTGGCATAATATTTTTTAAGATTTTCTAATTCGAGAATGGTCATTACTATTTTTTAAAATGAAAATATTTTGGTATAAAAAATAAATGGTAACGAAGATATTAAACCCAAATTAAGGCGGATAATTTTTAATCTTGGTTATTTATGATTTATTATAAGCGGTAATTTATTTTCAATCAGTTTGATTCTGATTGAAAATGCCCAGCCAAAAATTAGTTGTAATATTTCGTGACAGCGCTTAATGCTAAAGAGGTATTACCTTTGAAATTAATTCTTTATTAAAATGACAACTAAAGAAAATATAATTGCAACTTTAAAATTCCACAAACCGGAGTTGTCCAAATTTGGAGTGCAGAATATTGGGTTGTTTGGCTCTTATTTGAGAAATCAGCAGTGTGACAAAAGTGATATTGACCTACTTATAGACTTCGAACCTGAGAAAGAAAATTTTGATAATTATATGGCTGTTTATGACATGGTTGAAAATATTTTTAAAGATCAAAGAATTGAGATTGTTACTAAAAATGGCTTAAGTAAATATATTGGTCCAAAGATTCTAAAAGAGGTGATGTATGTCTGAAGACCCTATAGAATTATTAAAACATATTGTGGACGAATGTTCATATATACTTTCGGTAAGCTATAATTTATCAAAAGATAATTTTTTGGATGATGAAACTTTAAAGCGGGCAGTCATCAGAAGTTTAGAAATAATTGGCGAAGCGACGAAAAAAATCCCGGAAGACTTTAAATTAAAATGGAGGTCAGTTCAATGGAAAAATATGGCTGGTATGCGAGACCGCTTAATTCATGATTATATGGGAGTAAACTATTCAATTGTTTGGGATGTTGTTAAAAACAAAATTCCAGAGCTGAACGACCAACTTTTAAAAGTTCTTGATGAGAAATAAATAAGAGTAAGCTTTGAAAGCAAAGAGTGAATAATCAGGAAAACGTATGCGCAGAAACACAAGCCAATGCCACTCTTTCGCCATCCATTGCCGCGCTCACAATTCCGCCGGCATACCCGGCTCCTTCACCACAAGGGAATAAATTTTTTATCTGCGGATGATGTAATAGTTTTTCATCTCTCGGAATTCTTACCGGTGATGAGGTACGGCTTTCTGTGGCCACTAGCACAGCTTCGTTGGTAAAATAACCAGAATGCCCATTTTTTCCGGGCATTTTTTTTGCAAATGCCCTAAAGCCTTTTTGTAAACGATGATGTATAAAACCGGGTAATACTTCTTTCAAAGAAGACGAAGTAATTCCGGGAATATAGGAGCACTTGGGTAAGGTAGCAGAGATTCTATCTTTGGTAAAATCAATCAATCTTTGTGCAGGAGCCACAAATTTTCCACCTCCGGCTGCAAAAGCTTTTTGTTCCACTTCTCTTTGAAAATCCATCATTATTAATGGAGAGGCTGTATCGTATAATTCCCTGCTTCTTTTATCTGAAGAAATGTATTTCAATACATCTTCCATTTCCACCTGTACCACCAGGCCGCTATTAGCATACGGATTATTCCTTTTGGAAGGACTCCATCCGTTCACCACCAATTCATTTTCACTGGTGGCAGCAGGTGCTATAATTCCGCCGGGGCACATGCAAAAAGAAAATACACCGCGGCCATCTACCTGTTCGACCAAACTATACGATGCCGGTGGCAGCCCATTCGCTTCCATCAAAAGTGACGTATTTGCCAAATTACTTTTGCCATATTGAATGTGGTTAATCAATTCCTGAGGATGTTCTATTCTTACTCCGAGGGCAAATCCTTTTGCAATAATTTCTATATTTTTCTGGTGTAATAAAGCGAAAATATCCCTGGCCGAATGACCGGTTGCAAGAATAAAAGAATCCGCGGAAATCAAATCTCCGTCAGCAGTTTTTACCGATTTTATCTCATCCTTTTCAATGATAAAGTCCGTTACTTTCTTATTAAAATGAAATTCCCCGCCACAATCAATAATGCGTTTACGCATGGCCGTTATAATGTGTGGAAGTTTGTTAGTTCCAATATGCGGATGGGCATCGTACAGGACACTTTCATCGGCTCCGAAATGAACAAAAAGGTGTAGGATGCGGTCAATATTTCCGCGTTTGGAACTGCGGGTATATAATTTTCCATCACTGTAAGTACCAGCTCCGCCTTCACCAAAACAGTAATTACTTTCAGCATTAATAATCCCTTCCCTGTTTAATAAGGCAAGGTCACGACGGCGTTCCCTTACCTCTTTTCCTCTTTCTAAAATAATAGGCTTAATACCTGATTCAAGAAGTTGCAGCGCCGCAAATATACCCGCCGGGCCGCCACCGATGATGATACTTTTTTTTGGAGAATTACTTACGTCTTTAAAATCAAAAAGCTGTAAATCTCTTTGCTGAAATGGCTCGTTAATAAAAGCATTTACCGTTAGATTCACCCATACCGTCTTACTTCTTGCATCAATGGATTTTTTTAAAAGATAATAACCGGTGATCTCCTCTGTTTTTTTACCAACCTCTTTTGCGATATAATTTTTAATAGAATCGTTGCTGGTGGCTTCCTGAGGAAGAACTTTGAGTATAATTTTTTGTTGCATAAATCAGTGCCGGGTTTTTATCCCGGAAACTTTTACTTAAACTTTTAAAGGATTTGTTGCTTTTAAAATGGAAGGTCATCAATGGCATTTTCAGATGCCGACGTAAATGTATCCAATGGTTCAAGGTATTCATTATTACCTGCGGAAGTTCCTTCAGCGGGTTGTAGTATCTGCTCAATCCGCCATGCATCCAGATTGCTGAAATAAGAAACGCGCCCATCCTTGTTCCATTTGCTCCCGCGAATGTTGAAGTAAACTTTAATTTCATCGCCCACATTTACCCTGTCTATAATTCCGGTTTTGTCTTGCACGCTTTGGAATTTAATAAAATTGGTTATGGTTTTTCCATTTACCTCTTCAGATTTTTCCACGATAAATTCTCTTATTTTAAAAGTTTCTGTCCGTTGAATGGTTTCAAATTTCTCTAATAATTTTCCTGTTAATTCATAACTCATATTGTCGCATTTTTTTTTAAAGATAAAGGCATTTAATTTAAAACCTTGTTTGTGAAATGCGAATGTCAAAAAAATCTTTTGCACATTTATTTTTTGGATGACTTTTATTTTTGAACCAAAGAATAGAGACTAAAGATTTTTTAAAAATGATGAAAACAAAATAGAATATTCTTTATAAACCAATCCGGACGTAGGTCTTAAAAATTATCTCCAAAGAGGAATCAAAAATTTTATTTTTTTTGAAAGGCCATACTGTATTTTCAACAAGAAAAACAAAGAATAAAAAATTTTTTTTTCAACAAATTCTTTTGATATTCGCTGTCTT
>DATCWN010000306.1:0-5567 GCA_036566285.1 Hanamia sp. | reverse complement strand
CGCTATTCAGTACTTTTGCGCACATTAATAACAGAATAAAAAATAATTAATGACAGATCTATTTGAAAAGTTTGAGAAAGATCATGGCCCTCTTGGCCAGCATTTGGAAAGGGCGCATGGATATTTTGCATTTCCAATATTAGAAGGAGAATTGGGAAGCCGGATGAAGTTCAGGGGAAAAGAAAAAGTGGTTTGGAGCCTTAATAATTATTTAGGATTGGTAAACCATCCTGAAATAAGAAAAGTAGATACATTAGCCGCGGAAAAATATGGTATTGGAAACCCGATGGGTTCCAGGATGATGAGTGGAAACACCCAACTGCATGAAGACCTGGAGAAAGTATTGGCATCATTTGTAAGCCGTGAAGATGCTATGGTACTCAACTTTGGCTACCAGGGCGTAATGAGTTGTATAGATGCGCTGGTGAATCGCCACGACATAATCGTATATGATGGAGAAGCACATGCCTGTCTGGTAGATGGAATCAGGATGCACGTAGGTTATACTTATAAATACAAACACAATGATGTAGTGGATTGTGAAAAGCAATTGGCACGCGCTGTAAAGATGGCAGAAAAGAGTGGCGGAGGAATTCTTGTAGTTACAGAAGGGGTTTTTGGAATGAGCGGTAGCCAGGGGAAAATTAAAGAAATAGTGGCTTTAAAGAAAGATTATAATTTCAGGATATTGATAGATGATGCGCATGGGTTCGGTTCAATGGGGCCTACCGGCGCCGGTGCTGATGAAGCCCAGGGATGCCAGAAAGATGTGGATCTGTATTTTAGCACGTTTGTAAAAAGTATGGGAAGTATTGGCGCATTTATATCAGGACCTAAAAGTGTTATGATGTTTCTGCGTTATAATGTACGTTCTCAGATATTTGCCAAAAGTCTGCCGATAATGGCGGTAGAAGGTTTAATGAAAAGAATGGAGATGCTAAAAACAATGCCGGAGCTAAGAGAAAAATTATGGCATAATGTAAACAAGCTTCAGAATGGATTAAGAGAAAGAGGGTTTGATATTGGAAAAACCAATAGCCCGGTTACACCTATTTACATGAAAGGCGGCCTCCCCGAAGCCACCGGTATGGTGATGGATATCCGGGAGAACTATAATATTTTTTGTTCCGTGGTTGTATTTCCGGTTATTCCAAAAGGAGAAATTATTTTCAGACTGATACCAACCGCAGCCCATACAGACGAGGATATAGATATGACTTTAGATGCTTTTGAAGCCACCAAAAAGAAACTAGATGCCGGAGCTTACAAGGCTGAAGATATTCCTGATATGGCTCATGTAGGAAAGGGCCAAATAGGAGAAGAATGATTGAGCGGAAGAGTTAAAAATTAAGAATTAAGAATTAAAGTCTGTTGAGTAAAATCAATAGACTTTTTTTATTGAATAAAAAAACCGGGCAACTATAAAGAAGCCCGGGGATCAAAAAATCTTAACCATTAAATCTTAAATACTGCGATCTATAAGTAAGTCGGCAAATGAGGGGAAATAGTTGCTTATTATTTTTTCAATTTATATTGTCTTCCATTCACAACGTGTTGTAGTAGGCACATAAAAAAGGGGCCGGATTGAAATCCACCCCTGTTATAATCCAATATCCTATGAAAAACCGAGTTTGAAACTACCTTGTAGTTTCTTAATATTTTTAAATGGCTACTGCCAAAAAATTTTACATTTCCTAACGACGTGAATAATACAGACTAAATATTATCTCAAAACGTTGCATCAAAAAAATATTTTTCAAAAGAAAATTAAAAAAAGGGGCCGAATGGAAATCCACCCCTGTTATAATCCAATATCCTATGAAAAACCGAGTTGAAACTACCTTTGTAGTTTTTTATAATTTTAAATGGCTTTCACCATGTTGTTTTAAATGCTTCTGAAAACTCTTTAAAATTTTGAGTTTTATATTTCCCTTCTCCAAAATATTTTAAAATAGGTTCTATTTCTTTTGCCTCCATAAACCCCGGAATAGCCGCCGGATCTTTTTGAATTTCCGGAAAAATTACCGTTGTTGGAAAACTCAATTGCCCGTTGGTAACATATAACGCAAAATCATTGATTTTATTTTGTCTGTTATAGTCATAGCTTTTATTATTCCATTCAATTGTTTTTTTAGTTTCCGCATTCACTTTTACTGCGTAAAAATGTTCATTGATATAAGTCGTCACTTCGGAACGGTTATATGTTTTTTTGTCCATTACCTTGCACCAGTAACACCAATTGGTAAAAAGATCTATTAACACGGGCCTTGGTTCTGTTTTTAATTTCTGGTTTACCTCTTCAATACTTAGCCAGTTTATTTTTTCTTTTGCCGTTGGCCTAACTTTGGCAAAACTAAATACAAACAAACAGGCCGTTAAAATAAGTATTGATTTTTTGCCCATACCTTATAAACGTGCTTTATTTGTTTTTATTTGATTTACAGTAAAAAAATAAAACTTAATTCACTTATTATGAATAAAATTGTAATTGCCATAACCGGAGCCAGTGGTTCTATTTATGCAAAGGTGTTGTTGGATAAGCTTTTTTTAATAAAAACACAATGGTCTCAGTTATCTATCATTATCACAGACAATGCCAAAATTGTTTGGCAAACAGAATTGGGCAACGATGATTATAATAAGTACGAAGCAAGCTATTATGAGAAGAATGATTTTATGGCTCCCTTCGCCTCGGGTTCGGGTAATTACCATACGATGATCATTATTCCGTGCAGTATGGGAACCGTAGGACGTATAGCTACAGGAATTTCCAATGATCTTATCTCGCGGGCGGCAGATGTTATTTTAAAAGAAAAAAGAAAATTAATTTGTGTGGTAAGAGAAACCCCATACAACCTCATACATCTCCGAAACATGGAAATAATTACACAAGCAGGAGGGATTATTTGTCCTGCTTCCCCATCTTTCTACAGTAAACCTAAAACTATAGAAGAAGCGGTGGCTACCGTCGTTGACAGAATTATAGACCTCGCAGGATTAAAGATTGACACATACCGGTGGGGGAACTCCTAATTCATGAAGTAAAATAAAGAATCAAATAATCATCTCAAATCTACAACCTCCACATTCGGATGATTTTTAGAATTAAATACGAATAAGGATTCAGAAAGGGGAGCGTTTGTTTTCATACTCGTAACTGTGTAAATATAACGGTTGCCATTTTTCTCGAACACTTTTGTAGACACGATGTTTCTTGAGTTTTTATCAATGTCAACCAACACTTTGAAGAACGTTTTTGTTTTATCAACGGGCGTCAATTCGATTTGTTGAATCACTTTGTTGCCTGCTTTTTTTTCACTATTTAATTTGTATAAAAAATCCTTGTCATAAAAGTTGGTAAACATTTTTTGCGGTGTAATGGTATTGGCAGAGGGATCAAATTTGGTAAGCTGCACTTCATTGGCAGATCTATCATAAGTCCAAATATTGTTGCCATCACTATAAATTTCCTGCCCCGAAATATTTACGCGGTATTTAGATCCTTTCATGTTCACGGTTCCCGATTTGGTTCCCTGCACTTTGCCCGCAGAGTTTTCAATTCTAAGAGAAAAATTAGCAGTAACTGATTTATACGTTTTAAATTTTGAACTCACATTATCCAATATTTTTTTTGCAGCCGGATCACTTTTTCCGATGGAAGAAGATTGGGAAAAAACCGTAAAACCTGTAAGCATAAAAAATCCGAATAGTAATCTTTTCATCATCAATATTTAATTTAAAAATAGTTTAAAAGTTGCCAAAGATACATTATAGACATAGTTTTAGGAGGCGTCGTTTAAAGAACTGTAAAACAAAAATGTTAATATTCTGTTGGAAAGAAGTAGCAGATAGCAGGAAGCAAGTTGGGTAAACACTTCAACGGCATTGTATATTCCCGGAATATAATTACATGTATTCATTAATTAAAAATAAAATCCCCAAAACTTATCCGTTTTCTTTTTAATTGTCTAAATAACCCGTTGGGAAAATTGCATCCCGGTAAGCGCTTTATCGGGAAGGCCTTTTTGCTGAATAAGCACTTTAAATTTGTTTCCCATATCCATAAGTAATTTATTTACCTGGAACAAAGTTTCCCTGCTATACAAATTATCCGTTTCCATTTGCCTTAAATAATTGGCAAGTCCCAGTGAGCGCAAAAAATAATTCTGGTTACAAAAGCCGGTATAATCAAGGCCATATTTTTTACCCCAAACATGCAAGGCTGAAAAATTTACATGGGCCGTAATATCCTGCCGGCCTATGTTAGCATACAGTTGATCAGTTACTGTGTGCTGATGATAACAGGCCAGTGTTCCTAAATTTCTATTGTTAGCATAGTATTCATTGCACAGGTAACCATAGTCAATGGTAATTACATACCCTCGTTTTAAATTATCCGCAATTGATTGTATCCATTCAATAGCGCCCAGATTTATTTCGGTTCGATAATCCTTTGGCAACATTATTTTTTGCTCAGCCAAATAATTTTTTAATTCCCCGGATGCCGGATGAAGTACCTCTGTAAATCCATCTTCGTATGCTACAAACACTTCCATCAATTCCTCTTTCATAACCACTGCATTTACAGAGAAATTATCTAAAACCTCATTGGACAAGACACAGCCTGTAAATCCATTCAATTCCCCGATGTCCTGTATCCAGTTGACTTTGGTTTTCAAAAGTTGCTGTTGCTGATTTTTTAAAGTAGCGCTTTTTTCAATGATGTAATATTTTATTTTCTGAAAAAATGCAGGATTATTTTCGAGGTAATTAAGTATGTCTAAAGCGAGTTCGCCGGCACCTGCCCCATACTCCACAATTGTAAACGATCCTTCCTCCATATTGCGCCACATTTCTTCCAATTGTTTTCCTATCATTTTCCCATATAAAGAACTTAAACCCGGGCTGGTATAGTAGTCACCCTTTTTCCCAAACTTTTCTTTTTCAGAAGTATAATATCCCAACCCCGGATAATAAAGTGCCATTTCCATAAAATCACAAAACGAAATAGCACCTTTACTTTTAATTTTTTGAACAATAATTTCCGTAAGCTCCATGTAGTATGTTTATAAAAAAGTAGCCCTCTCTCGAAGGCTACCGTGTAAAAACTTTCTTTTCCTTTCGTCAGTATTACCTGCTTCAAGTTTTGCGGGTATATTCTCAGTTCTTTCAAACACCCCGTAAAAAAAGTTTTTGCAAAATAAATAGCCCAAACAATCATGCCAATTTAATAATACCATCAGAATATAGCAGTAGCCCTTTTTTGTGAATTTAAATCCTCAAATAGGAAGTGAAATGTAATTCTGATACAAATAATTTGCATAAAAAAATTTCCTCAAAATTACAGGGGATCTTTTATATGAATTACACCAATTACTTTTTCAACAACTTGTCCATTCACCATTCACCACTCACCTTACCACCCATCCACTTGCATCGCCCTTCATCAATCCTTTTACATCATTTAAAGTAGCGTGATTGATATCGCCGGGGATGGTGTGTTTGAGTGCAGAAGCAGCCACGCCAAATTCGGCGGCATCTTTCATTTCCATTCCTGAAACCAATCC
>DATCWN010000285.1:0-2549 GCA_036566285.1 Hanamia sp. | reverse complement strand
TGGGAAAAGGCCAAAGCCTGGGATCATTCTTCTGCTATTGGTAACTGGATACCCATTCATGAATTCAGGAATAAGAATGACATCAATTTTTGTTTGTACAAAAACAGGGAGATGGTTCAGCTTGGCAATTCTGAATTGATGATTTATGATTTTGATAAAATTATTTCTTCCATTTCAAAATCCTATTCACTCAATGTAGGTGACATCATTTTTACCGGTACGCCTTTAGGCGTGGGTGAAGTATTTACAGGTGATAAATTGGAAGCCTTTATTGAAGACGACACTTTGCTGGAATTTGAAATAGAATAAATCCTGATTTACGATTTTATATTCTTTTCCACCATCAAAGACTGATTGCATTTTATCAAAAGTAACTTTCTACGCATTCATCTCTTGCGATTGTTTTCTGTTTATCTGAATTTTATTTAACCCCTTCTAATATTTGGGTAACTTCAGTTGCTGGCATTTGAGCATTTCTGATAGAAATTCCTCTTATTGCATTTTCACTAAATTCTTTAAAAGCTTTCCTGGAAATCTCATCATCACCAATCATTACCGGAACTCCAATGTCGCCACCTTCACGAATTGATTGTACTAATGGAATCTCGCCCAGAAATGGAATGTCAAATTCACTCGCCAATCTTTTTCCCCCTTCTTTCCCAAAAATATAATATTTATTATCGGGTAATTCAGCAGGTGTAAAATAACTCATGTTCTCTACAAGCCCTATTACAGGCACTTTCAGGCCAGGCTGGTTGAACATGGCAATCCCTTTTTTAGCATCAGCAAGGGCTACCAATTGTGGCGTGGTAACCACAATAACTCCTGTAACCGGAACGGTTTGTACAATTGTCAAATGAATATCGCCGGTGCCGGGCGGCATGTCTATTATTAAATAATCCAGTTCACCCCAGTCCACATCAGATACAAATTGCCTGATGGCGCTGCTTACCATGGGACCACGCCAAACGACTGCCTGTCTTTCATCTACGAGTAATCCGATGCTCATTACCTTTAATCCGTAACGATCTATCGGCACAATTTTCGCTTTGCCGTTTACATCGCGCATCACAGGTCTTTCGCCGCGTATGCCGAACATAATGTGCACGCTGGGCCCATAAATGTCCGCATCCATCAGTCCCACTTTAGCGCCGCCTTCGGCGATGGCAAGTGCCAGATTAGAAGCAACGGTGCTTTTCCCAACACCCCCTTTACCGCTCACAACAGCTATAATGTTTTTTACATCTTTTAAAACATCTTTTTTGTCAGTTCGCAAAGAAGTGGTTTTGCTATCCCAGTTAATATTAATTTTTACCTCTTCATTTATAAGAGAATGGATGGCCCTGAAGCACCTGTTTTGTATTACATCTTTCAGCGGGCAGGCAGGCGTGGTAAGCACTACAGTAAACGAGACTGCGTTGCCGTCAATTTTAATATCTTTCACCATATTTAAAGTGATGAGGTCTTTCTTAAAATCCGGTTCTTCTACAGTGCTTAAAGCTTTTATTATTTCATCTTCGGTCATGGTTCAATTTTTTGTTAAAAAGAATGAGTATCTGCAAATTTAAACATTGATAACCTTACTTTGTTTTCAAAACGGGAAATCTTGTTTTGAGAATGGGAAATAGAAATAAATCTACCTTAGCTTGTAAGACATGAAGAAAATTATACTATACTTTTTATTCTTTGTATTTGTATTTCCTGTTGTGGCAAAGGCGCAGTTTGAAACTTATAAAGACTCTGTTATTCAATTGTACGGTGTGGTAATGTCGGCAGATAGTTTGAGGGCTTTGCCTTCTGTAAGTATTGTGGTTAAAGGGCGCAACCAGGGTACTCTTACCAACGAACAAGGCGTTTTTTCCATCGTGGTTTTAAAAGGAGATCATATAGAATTTACGAGCGTGGGATACAAACCCAAACTCGTAAGCATCCCGAAAAATCTTGACGGCAACCAGCAAAGCATGATTCAATTAATGGTAGAAGATACGGTTTATCTTCCTGCAACCATCATTAAAAAATACCCTACAAGAGAAGAATTTGAACGCGATTTTGTAAACTCAAAAATACCGGATGATCAGCAGGAAATTGCCCGTCAAAATCTTTCTGAAACCAACCGGCGTGCGCTGATGGCTGTGTATCCGCGCGATGGCCGTGAGGCGAGCAATTATTATTTGAAACAAAATGCACAAAAATATTATTCTGCAGGTCAGCTTCCTCCACAAAATATTTTCAATCCTCTTGCCTGGGCAGAGTTTATAAAATCGTGGAAGCGCGGTGATTTTAAAAGTAAATAAATTCTACGTGGCTCACAATCAGTAACTTTTTTAAAGCACAAATTCTTGACTTCTCACAAAGTTCTATAGAAATTTAGGTGCATTTTTTTCTTTTACATTTGCATCAACTATAAATTGGAGAGATGATAAAAAATGTTGCTGTAATCGGCGCGGGCACCATGGGAAACGGAATTGCTCACCTGTTTGCACAGAATGGCTTTTCTGTAAGTCTTATTGATGTGTCGGAAACCCGGTTGCAAAATGCGATTACAATCA
>DATCWN010000262.1:0-2846 GCA_036566285.1 Hanamia sp. | reverse complement strand
TTGAAACCAATAGGAGCCGCAGCTTCTAAATTCAACAGGTCATAAGTAGTTAAATCATTGCTCTGGTAATCAAAACCAAGGCTGGTCCTGGCGGTCAGGTTTTTCATGATATCCACCTCAGCATAAAGGTTTCCAAAAACTTTTATGTTTTTTGACGAATTATTCTTTGCCCTGTCCAGTTGTCCAACCGGGTTCTGGGCCGAACTTAACCCGTTGGCCCTGGTACCTGCATAATTGCCCATAATGTCGTGCACGGGAACAATACTTGGCATCCGGTATGAATTGCCGACAGGATTTCCATCATCATTATTCGCATTGGGGGTGCTGAAAAATCCAAGATTCTCAGATTGACCAACCTCTAGATTTTCGCCAACCCTTACTTTATTTTTTATTAAAAATTCACTGTTGGCACGGACCGAATAACGCTTAAATGAAGTATGATGGACACTTCCGTCCTTATTGAAATAATTGATTCCGAAAGCATACCTTCCTTTATCGCTGCCACCGGAAGAGCCCAGGTTAAATTCCATAGTAGGCGCTGCAGGAGTCAGAATTTCCTTGAGCCAGTTGGTGCCCGCCTTATTAGCTCGTGTAATTTGGTACATGTTGGTTTCAGAAAAATTGTAGAAGTCGGGGTTAGTAGCCGGATCGCCTTCGAAAATCCCATACCGGTTGCCCGCCAGGATATAATCCGGCACCACCGGGTTAACACCATTGCCATACTGCGGGTCAACCGGGTTTCCATTGGTTAATTGATGCGCATTTCTTAGCTGCATCCATTTAAGCTCGCCGAATTTCAGCGGATCCAGGATCACATCGGCATGCCCGTTATTCTTTGGAACCTGCACCCCATACCGGCCATCAAAGGTCAGTCTGGATTGCCCTGCTTTGCCCTTTATCGTTGTAATGATAATGACCCCGTTGGATGCCCTTGAACCATATATAGAAGCAGCAGAAGCATCCTTGAGAATCTGTATGGATTCAATATTATTGGGATTAATATTATTTAATCCGCCTTTTGTCGGCACACCGTCAATAACATACAGAGGATCATTATTATTAATAGTGCCAAAACCGCGGATGCGAATAGTGGGCTCTCCACCCGGAGTATTATCCGAGGTTACGGTTACACCCGAAGACCTTCCCTGGAGCTGTTGCGCCAGGTTGGGCGATGCCACTTTATTTAACTCCTCCACATCGACAGATACGATGGACCCGGTTATATCTCTTTTTCGTTGCGAACCATATCCCACAACCACAACATCTGTTAAACCGGAAACCTCTTGTTCCAGTGTAATAATAATTTCGGTCTGATTCGAAACCTTCACTCTTTTCTTTTGAAACCCGATACTGGAAACTTCCAATTCAAAAACACCGTTGCCGGAAGCGGTTATAGTAAAGCGTCCATCATTGTCTGAAGTAGTGCCTGATTTTGTTCCTACAATAGATATGGATACCTTTTGTAGAGGGTTTCCGTCTTTATCAACAACCCTTCCCCGGATTTCAATGGGTGGCGGAACAGGATTCATCGCGATTCCCATAGCGTGTAGCTGATTCGCAACTGCTTTCTCCGGCCGGATCACCACCGTAGTCCTTACGATGGAATAAGTAAGCCGCTGATTTTTGAGGCAGGCTTCCAATGCCTCGTGAAGGGTCACATCTTTTAAAGTAATACTGATTGGTTCAGTCTTTTGTATCAGTGTTTTATCGTAGAAAAAAAGATATCCTGTTTGGTTTTCAATCGATTTAAAAACTTCAGCAAGATTCACATTTTTTTTAACGATGGTGATTTTTTGTGCGTAACCACTTGCATTGACCTGGAAAGTAAAAAATAACAGTAGTACAGTCGATAGCTTCATAATCCGCCAAATTTTGATACTGAAAGTGCTGCACTCAGAATTTTGGTAATCGGCAGTTAAAATCATAGTTTTGATCTGATTTAGGTTAAAAAATTGTTTGACCGACAGTTTTTTTCTAATAAGCCAGCGATGCCACGAACATTGCTGGTTTTTTTTAAAACAAATTTTCTTTTAAGCGTTGACGTTTAAGACAAGTTTGGGTGTTTTATGGTTATTAATAATTCTATTCTACAATTATTTTCTTGCCTTCTACCGTAAATTGAACATTGCTTAATTCAAGGATTTTAAGGACCTCCGTTAATTGCGCTTCCCTCCTGATCTTTCCGGCAAAAAGGCGCTTTGGGACTTTGCCTGCATAAACGATATCCACATCATACCATCGGCCGATTTCTCGCATGATCGTGGTAATATCCGCACCATCAAACTGAAACAATCCATTCTTCCAGGCCACTACCTGGCTGAGGTCAGCCTCCCTGATACCGATCTTGCCCTCTTTTTTATTGATCACACCCTGCTGCCCGGGCTTTAATAAATTACTTTTATCTCCCTTGGTGATTTTTACACTTCCTTCCAGCAGACTCGTCTTTATTTCCATTTCATCTTCGTAAGCATTTACGTTAAAATGAGTGCCCAATACATTTATCTCCATCCCTCCTGCCTTTACTCTGAAAGGTTTGTCTTTATTTTTTGCTACCTCAAAATAGGCTTCCCCCGTTAACACAACATCTCTGAAGCTTCCAGGAAAGGCACTAGGAAAATAAAGTGAGGAAGACGCATTCAGCCATACTTTACTTCCATCAGGCAATACAACCTGGTATTCTCCTCCACGGGGTGTTGAAAGCGTATTGTAAGTAATCACAGAACCAGCATTATCACTCTGCGCAGCGTTAAAAATCAGCATGCCGCCCTGCTTATGTATGTTTGCAGTCCCGTTTTGAAATTTTTCATTTTGAATGCCGTCTAAAACAATGGTGTTTCCATCACCCA
>DATCWN010000261.1:0-4280 GCA_036566285.1 Hanamia sp. | reverse complement strand
AGAAGACGGACAATTTTATTTATCTTTAACTACTAAAACGAATTAACGAAATGCTCATAGAACGAACAAGAGATAACCAGATAACAATTACAGTTTCTTCATCGGTTGACAGTTTCGGACTGCAACGACTGATAGACTATGTAAAGTACCTTGAAGCAACAGCAAAGAGTAAAGCAAAACAATCTGACGTTGACAAACTTGCTGATGAAGTTAATGCATCATGGTGGGAGAAAAACCGTAAACGCTTCATTAAATGAAGAAAATAATAGTTGACACCACATTATTTTCTCTTGCCCTCTTAAAAACCAAACCTTACTTTGAGTAAAAAGTTTATGAGAATAACCAAGATATTTTTATTCTTCACCATCATTTCGCTAAAATCAATTGGACAAGATTTCTTATGGAAGAAAAATGTATTCAATGAAATTTTAACTTTAAATCTTCCTGCTGATTCTAAATACGCCAATTCATCAAACGTGAGATCATTTGGAGGAGAAATAAACGGGAACTTCTATGGATTTCAATACTATGACACCATCTTCCTGTCAATTGAAAATGAAAATCAATTTCAAATATCTCTGACCGGTTTCCTAAGCGGGAGAGTATCAGACCCGGCCTTAAAAAGATATAACGTTACAGTTGTTGACACTTCTGTTGGTGGAACACACGGATTAATGGCGGAGTTTAAAACAAAAGACACTTCGGAATCTTATAAACACATATACTATTATGTCACTTTAGCAAACAATCATTATTATTGGTTTTATGTTTACAGCCCATTGGTAAAGGACAGTTATGAAGAAATGAATTTCTTCTTTAAATCAATCCTATTTAATTCTGAAAAATTAAAGGAAAAATCATTTAAGCTGACACCTGTTCACCTGCAGAAAAATGCCGACTAAAAAATACGGCGTACAACAAAAGTATCCTAACGTTATATGCAACCAAAGGAAGACCGTCCAACATTCAGAAACATAAACAAGAAGGTCTTTTGCAATCTCTAATTAAATCAAAACTCTGAAAAAGACCTTCTTGGTTTTGCCCTTTGGTATTGAGCGAAGGGGAAGCGCGGCTGCTTCACCAATATGATTTTTTTCACCTTGAGATTGCTAAATAACAGAAAAGAGAAAGAGATAAAAAATTATTAACTTGACAGTAGCTAAAAATTTAAAAGATGAAACAAGAATTTATATTGTATATCCGTAACGCCGGAGATGCTAAAGCTGCATTGACTGAGGGCGAACATCTTGAGTTCATAAAGAAATGCGAAATATATATTGGGCGACTTAAAACAGAAGGGAAATTAATTGCAGCTCAACCTATAGTCCGGGAAGGTTTTATTCTTTCAAAAAAAGGAACCGGTTGGACAAATATCCCAATTGATCCCACCAAAGAAGTACAGGTTGGGTATTACCATGTTATAGCAAATGATATTGACGAAGCAATTGCAATAGCAAAGGACAATCCGGAATTTGAGTTTGTACCATCCGCGAGCATTGAGGTTAGACCGATAAAAATGAAAGAAGAACAAACCAACTTTATTTATCCGAATAAATAGTAGTGCACTCCCCCACTCTTAATTACAATTTTCCATTTCAATAATAGAAAAGCCTTTCTCTGTAATTTCATCTTTCACCTGGGTAGTAGCTTCTTCAATATGGCAGAAGGTACATTCTTTCGATGCGAGCTCCTGCCCTTCCTGGCCTTTCGTCTTTAAATAACTTTTTCCGTATTGATAAATTTGTTCAATATTCTTTTCCGCATCAGGAACTAAAATATCGAAGTGCATGGTTTTGCCGGCTTTATTAACTACATACGTGTCGTAAACAGATACTTTCATTTTATTGTTTTTTAATGAATAATGAATCTTTTAAAAAATAGTATTGCCTGCAAAGTTACCGATCCCTGTTTTCGATATAGGAAATATCAGCAGAGCATTTAAATTTACGTGTGAGGTCAAAGGAAAAGTAAAACAGCAAGGTATGTGGGTTTGCTTATTTTTGCACCCATGAAAATGAAAAGCTATTCCATCGAAAACATTCTTTTGAACCTGCAAATTGATGCGCTTAATGAAATGCAGCTTGCGGCATTGGAGGCTTCTAAAACGAACAAAGACTTCATTTTACTTTCAGCCACAGGTTCCGGGAAAACGCTGGCTTTCCTGTTGCCCATCCTTGAGAATATTGAAGAAGGAAATAAAAACACACAGGCCCTCATCATAGTGCCATCAAGGGAACTGGCCATACAAATAGAACACGTTTTTAAAAAAATGGGCACGGGCAATAAGATTACTTCCTGCTATGGCGGCCACAAAAGAGAGACAGAAGAAAACAACCTGATACAGCCACCGGCGGTAATTGTGGGCACTTCAGGAAGACTGTGCGATCACATACGGCGTGGGAATATTACGGTAGATTCCATTACCACTTTAGTGTTGGATGAGTTTGATAAATCGCTGGAGCTTGGCTTCCGGGAAGAAATGAACTTCATTCTTGGATCATTAAAAAATATACAGAAAAAGATATTGACCTCTGCCACGGAAGCGGTGGAGATCCCGGATTTTATTGGTTTGAAAGATCCTGTACGGCTTAATTATTTAACCGGCGAAGAAGAAAAAGCGCTCGCTATTAAAACCGTAACCTCAGAGGATAAGGATAAATCGACTACGCTTTTTAAGCTGATATGTTATTTGGGAAACCGCTCTACCATTGTATTTTGCAATCACCGCGAAGCAGTGGAACGTACCAGCAGCCTGCTTTCGGAGAAAGGAATTCACAACGAATTTTATCATGGAGGAATGGAGCAGCAGGAAAGAGACAGCGCGTTATGCAAATTCAGAAATGGCACTACCAATGTGTTGGTAACCACCGACCTGGCTTCCCGCGGGTTGGATATTCCCAATATCCGTTACATTGTTCATTACCATTTGCCGCTGAATGAAGACGCCTTCGTGCATCGTAATGGACGCACAGCAAGAATGGATGCCAGCGGCACCGCTATTTTAATAATTGGCCCCGAAGAAAATTTACCCCCATACATTCATGAAGAGGTAGAACCAATCACACTTCCGGAAGAAAATATTTTACCAGAGAAACCCAAGTGGGCTACCCTTTTTATTGCCGCAGGAAAGAAAGATAAAGTGAATAAAATTGATATTGTCGGGTTTCTATCCAACAAAGGAGAATTAAAAAAAGAAGATATCGGCTTAATAGAAGTGAAAGACTTTTTCTCGTTCGTAGCCATCCGCAAAGTAAAAATGAATAACGTGCTTCATCTTATAAAAGATCAAAAGATCAAGAATAAGAAGGTGAAGATGGAGGTGGCGAAGTAGCCAGCAAGAAATCTATCTGCATTCTTCTTTCACAAACGGCTGTTCAGCCTGAAATTTTAATTGAGTAATATTTTTAAAAACCGCTGTATCACCCTTCATAACTATATCCCCAAATCCCTCAATTAAACTTTCATCTTTTATTTTAAAAACCACTTCTCTTACAGAAGTCATTCCTTCCGATTGAAAAGTATAGTCGGCTATGATAAGGCTATCCTGCACTCTTCCTTTTATAGTTCCTACGTTTCCATCTTTTTCAAAACGGTCATAGACAAGGTTACCGGAAACTTCATTATTATGAATCGTGAGCTTTAAATGAGCTGTATCTCTATTAAAGGTTGAAATGTAACAGGCATCAATTGAGGAGGGCTTATTTATTTCCTTAGAATTTATAGGGTCTCCATCTGTATTTTTAGAAGTGATACCGGTTTGTGAAGTACAAGCGGAAAGAAATAGTAATGAAACTAAAACTACACGGTACATAAAATATGATTTAAACCGGTTAAGAATTATCTAAACGTTTGCTTCATCGCTTTCATCATTCCCGGTGTTGACCATTGGCCGGGAACGATCATTCTCCGAATGGTATATAACGGCTCAGTAGAATCTCTTTTTGTTGATAAAATAAAGGCCATTTTAAATCCTGCTTTTTTTAATTCCGGGATGGCGGCCTGGTTCCAAAGACCAAACGGATAAGCGAAGTATGTGGCTGATTTGCCGGTAATGTCTTCTATTGTTTTGCGTGGTTTCACAAATTGTTTCTCCCAATCTTCACCCTGGTATTTTGTTACCATGTGGTGATCCCAGGTGTGGGATTCTACGGCATTTCCTTCATCGGCCAATTGTTTTATCTGCTCTTTGCTCATATACCGGGGGCGGTTAATCGAAATGGTCATAATAAAGAATACACCTTTGAATCCGTATTTTTTCATTTCCTGATAACCAATGCTAA
>DATCWN010000223.1:0-6586 GCA_036566285.1 Hanamia sp. | reverse complement strand
ATTGAATATTGGCCCCATGCCTGACGGCATTATTCAGCCACAATTTATTTCCAGGTTAGATAGCGCCGGCAACTGGCTGAAAGAAAATGGTGCATCCGTTTACAACACAAAAGGAAGCAGCATAAAAAAACAATCATGGGGCGTGATTACAGAAAAAGCGGATGAAATTTATTTGCACATTTTTGAGGATACCACCACTTCCATTGCGATAGAAAATTTTCCATACAACCCCGGTAAATTATTTTCTTTAAAAGATAATTTACCGGTGAAATATGAATTTAAAAATGGGAAATTAAATATTGATATCAACGGAGTAAAGCGCGATGCTTTTGATACGGTTTTAAGATTAAAAATTAAACGATAAAACTAAAATGCGTATTGATGCCCATCAACATTTTTGGATATACAATTCTATTCGTGATGCCTGGATCAATGATGACATGCAGGTGCTACGCCAAAACTTTTTGCCTGAAGATCTAAGACCTCTTTTGCAAAAAAATAATATGGATGGCTGTGTGGCGGTTCAGGCCGACCAATCAATTGACGAAACCAATTTTTTATTGCAACTCGCAGATGAGAATGATTTTATAAAAGCGGTAATTGGCTGGGTTGATCTTCGTGCCAACGATGTTGAAATGCAACTGGAAAAATTTTCACACAACAAAAAGCTTAAGGGTTTCCGCCACATTGTTCAGGCAGAAGTGCAGGAAGATTTTTTACTAAGAGATGATTTTTGCAGAGGTATTTCTTTGTTAAACAAGTTTGATTTTACTTATGATATTTTGGTGTATCCCAAACAATTAAAAACTGTAATTGAATTTGTAAAACGTTTTCCGGATCAACCATTTGTAATTGACCATCTTGCTAAACCTAATATTAAAAAAGGAAAAAATGAGGAATGGGAAAAAGATATTCAAGCCATTGCTCAATTCCCAAATGTATATTGCAAGCTCTCCGGAATGGTAACAGAAGCCGACTGGAAACACTGGACTGTAGCTGATTTCAAGCCTTACATTGATATTGTGTTGGAAAGCTTTGGAACTAAAAGAGTAATGTTTGGCAGCGATTGGCCTGTATGTTTATTATCGGCGTCTTATCAACAATGTTGTGAAGTGCTGGAACAAAACACTTCATATTTGAATGATGAGGAGAGAAGGAATCTTTGGGGCAAAAATGCTGAGAGATTTTATAATATTTAAACATCCTGCAATGTTTGAATATTTAAATTTTTAAAGATTTTTTTCTCTGATAAGCGCATCCTTTTTGTGGGCAATTGCTTACATGTACTAAAATATAGGGAAGTTTTGTACAGGTCATCGGGTGCGATTTAAAAACCACAAAAAATAACGGATCATTGATTGTTGGAAATTAAATTTCATTATCTTCGCGCTCCCTAATTAGGGAATTGGATCGGTAGTTCAGTTGGTTAGAATGCCGCCCTGTCACGGCGGAGGTCGCGAGTTCGAGTCTCGTCCGGTCCGCAAGATACCATACCAAAACAATTCAAAAGCCTGTAAATCATTGATTTTACAGGCTTTTTTGTTTTCTTACTTCGGCAAATTATTCATTAAATCGCAAAAAAGTTGTGAGTTATTCAGTGAGTAAATAACGTTAGATAAGGCTGGCCTTGTTATTCCGAGCATAAAGCTGCTTCAGTTAAAGACAAATTATTTGCCTTTAAGTTTGTGTGCTATTCCTCTTTCAGTTTAATTTATTCTATTAAGAAGCACCCACTTATATGAAAAATGGATGAAGTCAATTATTCAGACACCCATTTTTCCGCCATCCCCAGATCTTCCATCATAAATCCCCTGGATGTACCCGGCACCAGTTTCCCGAAAAAGTCGGTGAAATCTTTTATACTTTTCTTTTCAGAAACGATTGCAATTTTATTCCAGTCGGTGAAATAAATAAATCCCAATAGCGCGTCTTTGATCCATGCGCCGGCGGTATAATTTTTAAGGGGCGTATTGAGTACCAGCAGGTAATTAATTTTTCCAAATTCTTTATAAACTTTTTCCACCAAGGGGTTTATGGTGTTGATGTAATCATTTTCGGTGATGGTTCCGGTTGCCCTGAATGCGGCTACTTTGGGTGGAAGGCCATTTATTATTTCAATCATAAAAAATAAATTTTAAAAATTGAATAGAGGCGAAATACTCCACTAAAGTTATAAAAAAAAGCCGGGGCATTCGCCAAATGCATTTACCGGTAAAAACAATAATAGCAATGTGATTAATAAAAAACTTCCACCCGTTTAAAAGTGGAAGCTTTTTAATAATTTAATCCTGGGGTTTCAGTGGTTTTCTTCAGGGTTAAATCTTTTTGCCTTTCAAAGGCCGGTTTTCATTGGAATAATATCTTTCTAAGGCATTGAATTAAAAAAAATAGAAGTTGACTGATATCGGATTTTTAATTTGGTTTTTCCTGGATTGGGAAATGGTTCTTTCAATGGATTTGGATTGGTGATTAATGTCTGTTGAACATCAATCAACTTCTGGAACAAAGATATACTGGCCCCAGTCTCTGCACAAGAGCAATACTGCTTAATCTTTTGATCCATGTATTTACTGAGAGAATCGTAAATATACGAGTGGCCCATACGTAGAAGTACGTGGTTTTCGAATTAAGAATTAAGAATTTTAGAGTCCGCCCTTTTTTCATGTAAAGGAGAGGGATTAGTAGGTAGGGGCATTTCTTCCAGCTTCTTTGCGGCGTCTTTATGTAAAAGAATTTTTATCAGTAAAATTAAAGCCGTTAATGCGAAGATGCCGCCGATGATCCAGTTCAAAAGATTTTGGTTGGTATTTAATTTTTGAACTATAAATTTTCCGCCAAAAATAAAAACGCAATTGCCAAATAAAGTTCCGAGGCCTATACCAATGATGTATAAGTTATAATAAGAATTTTTGGGCTGTAAAATCTTTTTTGTAAAAAGGACGGTGCTCCATCCAAACCAGAATGGGATTTGAACGGGGCTTATGGCACCTAACATTATTCCCAATAAATAGCGGTTCACATTATTATTGAGCATTACATTTTTTGCATGGTGTGGTTGCATGGCCGCGATAAAACTTCCTATGGCAAGCGCTAATACAATTCCCAAAGTGATCCATTCCATCCACCGGAATATTTTTTTTTGCTTCCGGATCCAATTGATACCTATTAATGAAATGCGGACGTAAATCATTTCTACGGTTAATGAGCCGAGAGAAAAATAAATGGCATTTTGAATGCTTTCCTGTACGCTTATCTGCATGGCTGCCACGTTCAGAGTACCCAGTGGCAATGAGCCTAAAAAGCTCACCATCAATCCCCAGAAAAAAACTTTTATAAGACCCATAAAAATTAATTCTTTTTGGCGAATACTTTTAAAGTAATTATTACTTTATTTCCTAAGACAGCATTGTCTTCGCCCACTTCGTAATGCAGGCGATTGAGCTCAAAATCTCCCGTAAATAAATATCCATCTTTCAACTTTTCAGCATGAAAAGGAAAGGAAATGGGTTTTGTAATTCCATGCATCGTTAAGTTGCCGGTAAAATAATAAAAGCCCGAAGCGGTTTTGTTGGTCTTATTAATTTTTGTAGAAACAATTTTAATATCCGGGTATTTTTGAACATCAAAATATTCATCACTCTTTAGATTCTTGTCCCTCGAAGGATTATCTGTATCCACAGTATTTGCCGATACGGATACATTGAGCTTGCAAGAGGCCGGGTCATTGGGCTTAAAATAAATATCACCTTTTAACCCAGTAAAATCACCGCCGGTATTGATGCCGAAGTTTTTAATTACAAAATGCACTTTGCTGCCTTCGTCGGTTGGTACATAATGTTGCGCTTGAATAGCGGAAGAAAAAAGGATTAAAAAAGTGAAGAGGTATTTGCAAATCATAGTATCATTTTCATTTGGTAAGTTGCAGCATTTTCAGGGAATTATTTTATCTGCTTCATTAATTATTTTAAAATATTTTTTGGTGTCAATCCTGAAACGGATGCCTTTAAACAGCGGCCAGTAGGCCACTCCATGTTTATAATTATAACGGCTGATTTCAAAAAGTATTTTCCAGTGTTTTAAAATTTCTTTCCATGCGCCGGTAAGAGTGTATCCGGTATCATAAAAATGATTGGGTTCGGCGCCACAGCCATTGTATTCCAGGATTACAAAATTTTTGCCTTGTTGCAGTTCCTCAATTGAGTTGCACATAATATCATAGCGGCCATAAAAAAAATCGTTGATACCCAGGCTTATCTCGTCCAGCATATTGATCATGGTTTCATTTATCTTTTTACTTAAATCAATGAAATGCGCTCCCCTGTTATGATTGGCGGCATAGCTCAATATATATTTTTCATTAGCCGGTATTATTTTATTAAAATTGCCGGCATGTTTGGCTTGTAATTCTTCTACTCTTTTTTTTGATTTTGAATTGAGTAAAATTAATTCCTTCAGAGTATGCACTCCATCTCCCGTTACCTGCATGGGCACTTTTTGAAGGAAACCTGTAATGTGTCCTTTTTTTTCATTAGGGTAGCGGTAATAAAAAAGGCTTACTTCAAGCGGGTATTTTATAAACTCCTGGATAAAATATTCAGCAGGCATTTTTTCATGGTAAGCTTTTAAGTGTGCTTCATTATCAATTTTTCTGAATAAAATTCCTTGTCCGCCTATTTCCGGTTTTACAATCAAAGGATATTGGATACCATGAAGTACAAGCTTTTTTAGTATCTCAGAAAATTCTTCATCGGGCTTTACATTAAAATAAACAGGACGGAGATGCGGTGGAAGCAGATCGTGCATTTCCTTTTTAGGCTCGCCTTCCATTCCACCAAAAGTCAGCTTGGGGTTGCTTGCAGTGAAGAACCAGACGGAGCCGGAACGGATCATGTACCACAGCCACACCGGTACTATGGGGGCGTACAAAATCTTAAAAGGCCATTGTTCCCAGTTTTTTATTTCTTTTATCAAATTACATTAATTAGCTGATGTGCTGATTAGCCAATTAGCACATCACATAGTTACCCAATTTTAAATCCTTTTGATTACAGTGTATGTGTTCATTAGCGGATTAACTAATTGACACATTAGCACATTAGCTAATTGGCACATTAGCACATTATCCCGGCAAAAATAAGTTTAAACAACTGATTCTGTTATCTCTCATCAAAATTGTTTGTTGTATTTTAGCCGCATAAAAATTCAGACAATGCATGTACCAACGATGGCAGAAATGGTAGCAGAAAACAAGCACCCGGAAATTTTATTTTGGGTGGGCTGCTCCGGAAGTTTTGATCAGCGTTCACAAAAAATAACGAAGGCCTTTGCTACGATATTAAATAAAGTAGGTATCAACTATGCCATTCTGGGCAAAGAAGAAATGTGCAATGGTGACCCCGCGCGGCGTGCTGGGAATGAGTTTTTATTTCAGATGATGGCCTACCAAAACATACAATTACTGGATGGGTATGGCATCAAAAAAATAGTAACCACATGCCCGCACTGTTTTAATATTTTTAAAAATGAATACCCGGTTCTGGGTGGTAATTATGAGATCGTTCATCACGCTACTTTTTTACAACAACTGATAGATGAAGGGAAAATTAAAATGAAAGAAGGAGGCACTTTTACGGGTAAAAAAATAACCTATCACGATAGTTGTTACCTCGGACGCGCCAATAATATTTATGAAGCGCCGCGCAAAGTATTGGAAGCGTTGGATGTTGAGCTAGTTGAGATGAAAAGAAACAGAAGTAATGGATTGTGCTGTGGCGCAGGCGGTGCGCAGGTATTTAAAGAAGAAGAAAAAGGCCGTACCCGCATTAGCACAGAAAGAACAAAAGAGGCCATAGGAACCGGGGCGAAAATCATTGCGTCCAACTGCCCGTTTTGCATGACGATGTTGAGTGATGGCGTAAAGAGCAATGAAAAAGAAGAAGAAGTGCAGGTGCTTGACCTGGCAGAAATGATTGTTCAAAGCATGGAGTAAGAAATGAAGAATAAGGAATAAGGAATAAGAAATAAGAAATAAAGAAGTTGAAAGTTGAAAAGTTAGCAAGTTAGTGGTTAGTAGAAAATCACGAAGACTCAACCACGAAGTACTTCAATTTTGAATAACTATGGATGTAACCCGTAGGGATAATAAATAACGAAACAAAATGCCAGAAGAAAAAAGCCTCAACTTTATTGAGGAAATAATAGAAGAAGATCTTAAAAACGGAAAGTATAAAAAGATAGTTACCCGTTTTCCGCCGGAGCCGAATGGTTACCTGCACATAGGCCATGCAAAAAGTATTTGTCTCAATTTTGGGCTTGCTGAAAAATATAACGGCGCTACCAATCTTCGCTTTGATGATACCAATCCCATTACAGAAGATACTGAATATGTGGACAGCATAAAAGAAGATATAAAGTGGCTGGGCTTTACATGGGCTAATGAATTTTATGCAAGCGATTATTTTGATACATTATACGAACTGGCTGTAAAGTTGATTACCAAAGGGCTTGCGTATGTAGATGATAGCTCTTCAGAAAAAATTGCTTCAGAAAAAGGAACGCATACTGAACCCGGAATTGAGAATGAATT
>DATCWN010000153.1:0-2633 GCA_036566285.1 Hanamia sp. | reverse complement strand
TAAATAAAAGGCCCGAACCCTTGATAAGCCCTCCCTGAGTAGTACCGTAAACATTGGTAAAAAAATCCCTCTCACGCTGTAACTTATTTCTCCAACATCCGTTACAACAATATCTCCCTAACAAATAAAAGCATTACTATGAAAAAGTTATTGATTGCCTTCTTTGTTTTCATAAGCATAAACTCATTTGCACAACGATGGGAAACCATCAAAGGCAACGGTCAGGTAAAAAAAGAAAACCGTACAGTGAGCAACTTTACCGCCTTGTCTTCACAGGGTGCGATGAACGTGCAAATTGCTTATGGAAACTCTGATAATATTGTAGTGGAAGCCGATGAAAACCTGCTGCCTTACATTGAAACTTCGGTAGAAAATGGCAAGTTGTCTATCAGGTCTAAAAAGAATGTGAACCTGAAACCGAAATCAAAAATGAGTGTGTATGTAACAATGACCCGGATAACTGCTTTGCAACAAAGCGGCAGTGGTAATATAAATGGGAATGGCGCTTTTACTAACGATGCAAAAACGGATATAAGCCTTTCTGGTTCGGGAAATATAAAGCTGGGTTTTGATACGTTTAAAGATATAGAATTGGCATTATCCGGAAGTGGCAACATAGAGCTGAAAGGCAACACCACCAATAGTATCACAGCATCTATAAGTGGCAGTGGCAACATTGATTGCAGCGGTATCACCAGCAATGAAGTTCAGGCTAAAATAAGTGGTAGCGGCAATATAAAAGTGTATGCCAAAAATAGCCTGGACTCAAAAATAAGTGGCAGCGGCAACGTGTTCTACAAAGGAAGCCCCACCAATGTAACCAGTAAAACAGGTGGCAGTGGGAAGGTAATAAAAATGTAGAAAAATCTTTTTGAAGCTACCTTATAACGAGCCTAAAATCCCCATTTCCAATCCCCTGATTTCGGCAAGCCCTTTCATTCTTCCAATGCAGGAATATCCCGGATTGGTAACCTTATTGATGTCATCCAGCATCTGGTGTCCATGATCGGGACGAAAAGGAATGGATGTTTTTAATTTTTGTTGCAACAGAGATAATTCTTTTACAATGGCATACATATCATTGTCGCCATCAAGATGGTTGGCTTCATAAAAATTACCTTCTTTATCTTTGGTTACGTTTCGTAAATGGATAAAATGGATCTTCTTATTGATGCGTTTAATCATATCCGTCAGGTTGTTGCCGGCAGAAGCGCCCAGCGATCCCGTACAAAAGCAAACGCCATTGGCCGGATTGTCCACCTTCGTTAAAAAGTATTCAAAATCCTCTATGCTGCTCACTATCCGCGGCAAACCTAAAATAGGAAATGGCGGATCGTCCGGGTGGATGGCCAGCTTAATTCCACATTCTTCAGCTACCGTACTTATTTCTTTTTGAAAATAACAAAGATTGTCGCGAAGGGCATCGGCATTAATGTCATCGTACAATTCCAGCTTCTGCAGCATATCAGCGGTGGTAATTTTCTTTTCACCGGGAATGCCAAACATGACAACGCCCGCCAGGTCTTCCAGTTGCTTCGCAGAATAATTTTTAAACCGTTCTTCTGCCTGTTGCAAAATGGACTGCGGATAAGCGCTGGCTGCCTTTTTTCTTTTTAAAATATACACGTCAAAAACAGCGAGGTCCACCCAATTAAAATAAAGAGCGAGAGAGCCATCAGGCATTTTATGATTAAGTGAAGTACGTGTCCAGTCATTTACCGGCATAAAATTGTAAGTAATTACCGGGATGCCACATGCGGCCACATTGCGTATGGAAGTTTTGTATTTTTCAATATACTTTTTATAATCGCCCGTCCTGGTTTTTATGCTTTCGTGTACCGTGATGCTTTCAATAACCGGCCAGGTAAGCCCTTCTTTTTCAATCTCATTTTTTCGCCTGGTGATTTCATCCACCGTCCATATTTCACCATGAGGAATATGGTGCAAAGCCGTTACAATTCCTGTTGCCCCTGTTTGTTTTATATCCTGTAAGCTAACGGGGTCCGAAGGGCCGAACCAGCGCCATGTTTGTTCCATTTTGTACATAACTATTCTTTTAGAACCTATACTCCACTGAATATTGAAAAACCTCCATCAACATTTATGACTGTACCTGTAACAAATTTTGATGCGTCACTCAACAGCCAAACCAGGGCGCCCACTAGTTCCTCTGGATTTCCAAAACGGCTGAAGGGCGTATTTTTAATGACCAGGCTTCCCCGTTCGGTCATAGTACCATCTTCATTTGTTAACAGCATTCTGTTTTGTTCAGTAAGAAAAAATCCCGGAGCGATCGCATTCATCCTGATTTTATCGCCATATCTTTTACCCAGCTCAACAGCAAACCAACGTGTATAAATATCTATCGCGCTTTTAGCCATACTATACCCCAGCACTTTCGTAATCACCCTTTGAGCAGCCATTGAAGAAATATTGACAATACTTCCTTGTCCGTTATCTCTTATCACTTCACCAAAAATTTGTGTAGGTAACATTGTTCCAAATAAATTTAAATTCATTACCTCTTTAAGGGCATTAAAATTTAAATGAAAAATATCTTCATCCGGCTGAATTACAGCGCCAGCAATATTTCCACCCGCAGCATTTACCAAACCATCTATTTTGCCATAAGC
>DATCWN010000100.1:0-6061 GCA_036566285.1 Hanamia sp. | reverse complement strand
AATCTCAGGTACGTTTAATCAACTTATTTGTAACGCATTATTTAGTCATTTGTCATATTTATGTAAAGTTTTATAATATTTAATTAATTGTTAAAACTTTAAAAGACTTTTATAAAGGATTACTGAAAAAAATAATCTACTAACATTGAAAATAAAATTTCAAAAACACTACCAAAAAATCAGGTGCATTCCAACTTGCCCGTAAACTTGTTTTTTTACATTCTATTCTTGTTTATTGTGTCTTTTTATGGGTGCTCGCACTAGCATGATTAACATGGAAAGCTAAAAAGATTGGTTTCAAAATATAACACAAACATTTTAAATTAAATAACAATTATGAAACAATATCTCCTTTTGCTATTGATCGTGATCAGTTCTTGTAATATAAGTAATCGTTCTTACTCTGATGCAGCTAAATGGGTGCCTTCAGATTTTAATCCTTCTAAGTATGTTTTGTTAGTGGAAAAGTACCCCGGCAAGGAAAAAGAGAACAATGCTATGAAAGAATTTCTGGATAAACATTATACTGGCAAATATGAAATAACAGACAAGGAAAGTATTTTATCACCCGAAGGTAAATACGCAGATAAAAAATACAAATATGCTGTGATGTGGAAAGTGCTTGACGGATTATCGAGAAGTAACAGGACAACATTTACTCCTTCAGTGACTACAACCATTTATTATTCGGATCCCAAATACGATATTAACGGCCATTTCCGGGATAGAGCTACAGGAACGGACTACGCGGAAACTAAAAAATATAATAATTATGGATGGAAAGGTTTTATTCCTTTTTTTAATTCTGTCACAAAGTATTCGAAATAAGTAGCTGGATAACTGAAAACAATAAGCGACATAATGTAAAAAATAACTTTTAAAAACGATATTATGAATAAATTATTGACCATCCTTTTTTGCATCTTAATTGCAACGGTCTATACTTCCTGTAATAAAAATGATGAACCATCACCACCTCTTTCTTCAAAGGATTCGGCAACCATAATGGGTTTTAAAGATTCCACACAATTGATAAAAAGTATCCGGGAATTATCTTACGACAGTGCTACAAATGCTATCACTGATTCTACCATAACCTATTTTCATTACGATACTATAAACAGGAAAATAACGCTTAGATTATTGGATTACTCTGACCCTGAGCAGGCCAACAGAGATAGTTTTGAATATAGTTACAATAGCAAAGGACTTCTTAATCATGTTGAAAATAAGTCTTCAAATACAACAAGCGAAGATTTGCAAACCGAAGATATTATTTATGATGCAGACAATGTTGTAAAAACCGTTACCGATAAATCGTTTGACGGGACTACACTTACATACGCAATGAATAAAAAGCCGCTTGCCAGTGGCGGTTATTCCTTAAACTGGTTTGATTTGCTCAATGCACCCGATACCGCCTATTACACGGTGAATTTTGATAATGCCAACCGGGTAACTTCTTACTATTTCTATGGTCATTCCGATTCCATAATATATGATGCGGAGGGAAGCATCAGCAGGATTATGCAGACTGAGTATCTTACGCCCTACAGTTTAACCGGTGCAGATACTTATCCACTTTATGATTTTATAAGTCGGGATACCAAAGGTGATCAGTTATATAATTTAGACAGGATCTTATATAATGGGACTAGCAACTTTCCTGCAGAAACCAGTTTTGGTGTTGCTGATGAATTTCAATATCAATATACTAAATACCCCGCGCTTTCAACTAAGATCAACAGGCCTGTAAACGGTGTTTATGAACCAGGCGGAGGGGTATATCTCATTAATTTTAGTTCCACTCCTGAATACGACAGTAAAAATCGTTTGGTGAAATACAAAGCGTTCTTTAATGATAGAGAATTTCGCTATTTGGAATACGTAATTAGTTATTATAAGTAAAATCAGAGTGAATAACAGTAAAATAAAAAGGAAATAAACCTCATGTTTATTTAATGCAAATGCCCAAGTGCCGTGCTAAATCATCCACCTGGAATTTTTGCCAGTGAAGTGAGATTCAATGCCTCTGTGCCAAGAATTACATTACAAGAAGATAAGGTATCCCATATATTTGCACCTCCACCTACGCGGGTATTAAAATTCCCTGTTAGATTATAATAAAATGATGAGAAAGCACCTGGTGATTTTAAAGTAAATAAATATTATCGTGAGTACCAAATATGAAAAATCCTTCCTGGTTTACAGCACCCTGATTTTTTACAACAAAATCCTCTGACTTTCAGGAACCGTTGAAATATGTTTCATCCTGCCTTGCCTGTATTCCCGGTACAACCTTTGAATGTCTTCCGAGCTATCCGCAATGAAAGGACCATAAGAAACGATATTTTCACCCGTCGGTTTTCCTGCATACAGAATAAAACGAGCACCTTCTTTACCGGCAGTTATTTCCAGATTACTTTCAGCCGTATCAGTAAACAAGTCGAGCCAGCCAACCTGGTCATGGTTCAATTGTTTTTCCTCCTCACCAATTTTTACGTTGCCATTAAGGACGTACAAAAAAGTATTGTAGTTCGCAGGTATTTGCAGAACCGTGGTGGCGTCAGCATCAATCGTTATATCAGCCACAATGATTGGCGAATAGTTTTGAACCGGAGAGGTGAGGCCTGCCAAAGAACCGCTGTACAATTTGATCGTAATTCCATTTTCAGAAAATGCAGGCACATGCTCCAATGGTAATTCCTGAAGCCTTGGAACAGCCGCCCTGTTTTTCTTTGGGAGATTTAACCATAGTTGCAACAGCCTCATTTTGGCCATCTTTTCAATCGTTTCCGTATGAACGATACCACTGCCTGCCGTCATCATTTGAAAATCGCCGCCTTTCATTTTGTGCGCCTCATCACCCATTTCACCTTCCAGCAAAAGAGAGACCGTTTCAAATCCGGCGTGAGGGTGCGGCCCGCCAACCGGCTCATTGTCTTTTTTATCCAGCATATCATCCATCAGCATGATAAAAGGATCGCTGTCCGAAAAACTGCCGCTAATTACCGGGCGTGCTATGTGGCCCGGACCTAAAAAACCAGGCTGCCCCTGCGGCGTATCTATTTTTACAAGCTTTCTTTTGATTGACATAATATGTTTTTGTTTTTAAAAAATTTATTAATCTACCTGTAAGGTTGCCAACCTTTAATAAGTTCACTTTAGCTCCCGAAGGTTGGCAACCTTCAATCAACTGTGATTAGGCAAGTACCCCAACCTCCTGTTTCACCAACTCTATTTCACTATTAATCCTTACTTCTTCACTCAACATGACACCGCCGGTTTCCAATACACTATTAAAATTGATTCCCCAATCAGCACGGTTAATTTTACCGGTTATTACAAAACCGGCTCTTTCGCCACCCCATGGGTCTTTCGTTGCTCCATTAAATTCCACATCCAGCTTCACAGGTTTTGTTACTCCTTTCATCGTCAGTTCACCATGCAACATAAAGGTATCACTATCCACTTCTTCAACTTTTGTTGATTTGAATTTTAATTCAGGATATTTTTCCACTTCAAAGAAGTCTGAATTGCGTAAATGAGCATCACGCTGCTCATTGTTGGTGGATATGGAATCCATTTGTGCTGTCAAATTAATTTTTGCTGTGCTAAAATCCTCGTCTTCCGTTTCTACCTCTGCACTAAAGCTTTTGAAGGCGCCTGATACATTGCTAATCATCAGGTGTTTAATTTTAAATTGCAATTCACTGTGTATTGGGTCGAGTAACCATTTTGTCTTTGTCATGATCTTAATTTTTAAATTGAAATGCAAAATTATTTACCTTTACTCACAAAATGTAAGTACTATACAAAAGGTTAGTAGTTACCTTTGGGTTACTTTTAAAAAGAATCTTATGGCCGTATTAAAAAGTAAAAAAGAAAATCCTTCAGCAACAGAGTGTAAAGCAACCCTGAATGCTATTGCGGATTCACTGTATGTGATTGGTGGAAAATGGAAATTACGCATCATTGTTGCCTTAAAGGATGGCAACAAAAGATTCAATGAGCTTCACCGCGTGGTAGATGGCATTTCTGCGAAAGTTCTTTCTACCGAATTAAAAGACCTGGAAATGAATGGATTTGTTAACCGGAATGTATTTACCGGTACGCCTGTAATTGTTGAATATGAATTGTCAGCCTACGCTGAAACATTGGATGAGGTGTTGCACTCGTTAAGTGAATGGGGCGCCATGCATAGGGAAAAGGTGAAGAAGAGTATGAGAAAGAAAAACCCAGTGGGGGCTTAAACGTTTTGGTTTAGCAGTACTTTCCGGTTCATTCTTACAGACGGTACCGACCTACCGGTATGACCCTGGCAGCGATTTTATGGCCATTTTGATTGTGAGCTAATCTATCAATTTATTTCACAATTAATAATCATCTTTGCCTTCATGAGCAAGGTTTTGATTATAGACGATGAAGAAAAGTTGCGAAATTTATTGGCCAGGATAGTTAAGCTGGAAGGCTTTGCAGTTACTGAAGCCGGCAATATCAAATCGGCACGTAAAGTCATCGGAAAAGAAGAACCCGATGTGATCCTTTGCGATGTTAAACTTCCCGATGGCAGTGGAGTTGATTTCATTAGAGAAGTAAAAGCAAAACACCCCTTAATAGAAATCATTTTGCTTACTGCTTATGGCAACATACCAGATGGTGTACAATCTATGAAAAATGGCGCGTTCGATTACATCACTAAAGGTAATGATAATGATAAAGTAATTCCATTGTTGAATAAAGCCATTGAAAAAGTGGAATTACAAAAAAAGATTGCCAGATTAGAAGAACAGACAGGCAAGAAGTACAGCTTTGAAAGTATCATAGGCACCTCCAGGTCCATAACTGAGGCTATAGCATTAGCAAAAAAAGTAGCTCCAACAGATGCTACTGTATTGCTATTAGGTGAAACAGGAACCGGTAAAGAAGTATTTGCCCAGGCAATACACCAGGCCAGTACCCGGAGAGTAAAATCATTTCTTGCACTTAACTGTAGTGCCTTTTCAAAAGAACTATTGGAGAGTGAAATATTTGGTCATAAGTCAGGGGCATTTACAGGGGCAATAAAAGATAAAAAAGGTTTAATAGAAGAAGCAAATGGCGGCACCTTATTTCTTGACGAAATTGGTGAAATGCCTTTCGACCTGCAAAGTAAATTACTCCGGGTTTTGGAAACGTCAGAATTTATAAAAGTGGGCGACACTAAAACCACTAAAGTAAATGTTCGCTTTATTGCCGCTACTAATCGTTCGATAGAACAGGAAGTAAAGGATGGAAAATTTAGAGAAGATCTTTATTATCGTCTGAATGTATTTACTATAGAGTTGCCACCATTAAGGGATCGTAAAAGCGATATACCACTTTTAATACATCATTATATTTCTCTTTTCGCTGCTAAAACAAACAAACAAATTAAGGGGATTTCTAAAGAAGCAGAAGAACTTTTAAAACAATCTGACTGGAAAGGAAACATCCGTGAACTAAAGAATGTTATTGAGCGGGCCGTTATATTAGAAGATAGTGAGTACATTACCCCGATCAGTTTGCCCTACGACCTTCAATCTTCATTTAAAGGCACAGAAAACATGTATGATTTAGCTGTGATAGAAAAGCAACACATTCAAAAAGTGCTCCGGCATACCAACGGTAATAAAACTGAAACAGCCAGGTTATTGAATATTGGCCTGACTACCCTTTATAGAAAAATGGAAGAATACAACCTGCCCAAATAAGAGAAACCCTTCCATTTTGAAAATCAACCCTTCCGTTTTGGAAGGTTTTTTATTTACCCTTCTTCTTCTTAAAATTATTTTTTCTCCTGTAACCCTTACGGGTAAAATATTGTATTCTTTTCGGTTTATTGAGGCACTTTATTTGGCCTGTTGTAGTGCAATGAAAATCGAAGTCAAACTATTATTTCATTAAACAACAACGCTATCAGTATGCTCACTATTACATTATTTATTACAGGGCTTGTTTGCTTCGCCCTCTTTTACAAATCCATTGACTTTTTTGATAAAATTTAAATGATGACAGCATTATTCATTTTAGCAATCCTTGT
>DATCWN010000023.1:0-3945 GCA_036566285.1 Hanamia sp. | reverse complement strand
AGTTTTTTCTGAAAAAGCTACGGGGAAAATTCAGTTCCATTGGATGAACGCTTACACGCTACTCTTACCAATTATTCTTGTGCGCTTCGTTCGTTCTTTCCGGCGCTTCGGGTGGGTTCGTTTTCCAATCGGGGTCATAATGGATAAAAAAAGCCAGCCACCCAGTGCGTGATATGCGCATTAATGGCGGCTGCAAAGCCAGTATAAATAATCCATTCCATATGAGCCAGTAAAATACCCGGTTGTCATCTGCAGATATTCCAATAAAAATCCACCATAATAAAAACGTTACCACGCTTATAGCAACTGTAATTGCGTAGCTGACATAACTGGATCCATAATAAAACCCTAACTCCAGATCAAAATGCTGACCGCATACCTCGCATTGGTGCTTCATCAGCATAAACTTTTTAGTATAAGGATTTTTATGCTCAAACATTTCGCCTCTTCTGCAACGGGGACATTTGCATTTCAGCAGGCTGATAATGCCGGGATTCTTTTCTACTTCATTTATTTTATAGGTGTCAACAGCTTCCATAAATATTCATCGCTTTTTTAAATGAGACGCTCTATAGTTTCCGGAAAGGAAGAGGGTACATTTTTTACAAAAGTAAATTTATATTTTATGTAAGAAGGCATCAGATTTCAGCTTTCAGCAATGAGCCATGAGTTTCAATATCATATCATTAGCCATAACTCACTTAACTATTCAACCAATTAACTATTTAACCATTTAATCAATAAATATTTAACCCAACATTTTTTATATCTTTATTTCAAAAATATCGCATGAAGTACTCTTTCATCTTACTATTAATGCTTTTTATCGGAGGGTGCCAACCCAAAGTACTATCCGGAACTGACCTGGAAAACAAGCTTATAGAAACCATGGACGACTACCTGCATGAAACGCTTCAACCGGGTGTAACGTTTACCATAAAAGATGTAGTTTATTTTACTGAAAAAGATAAGAAAGATTACATCTGCCACTTCAATGTAAACATGCATTACAAAGACAAGGATTCTACCGGCCTTGTAGCGGCCATTATCTCAAATGATTTTAAGAAAGTGGAAAGGAAACAGTAAACGTTTTTCTCCATGTTGTTATTCCGTTGCCTAATGGATATTCCTGTTTTAATCCATTGATTTCAGATATTTATAAAACTCGCTGTTGGTTGAAATGATAATGGAAGTTTTTTCATCAAAGGTTTTCTCAAAAGATTCCATTGATTTTAAAAAAGCATACAGGTTTTTTGAGGCAGCAGATTGATTGTAAGAAGCCGCATAAATAGCCGCAGCCCTGGCATCAGCCTTTCCCTTTATTTCTTCTGCCAGCTTAAAGGCTTCCGACTGAATGGATTTAAGCTCACGCTCTTTTTCACCATTTATTCTTGAAGCTTCGCCCTGGCCTTCCGAACGGAATTTATCGGCAATGCGGAATCTTTCACTGGTCATTCTTTTATACACCTGGTCTTGTACTTCGGCCACATAATTGAGCCTTTTGAAACGAAAATCAAGGATAATAATTCCCAGGTCCGCAGCCCGTTGATTGGCAGATTTCAGAATCATTTGTTCTATTTTACCGCGCCCCACATATATATCTATCAAAGAATCACTAAGAGGCTCGCTCAGGGTATCTGTGGAAACCGGTGACCTGTTGCTGTTTCTAACGGTTTCTTCAATATTGTGATTGGCGATGTAATCCCTTGTTTCGCCATCCAGAATATCATCCAGGCGCGATTGCGCACCCCGCTCATTGGTTAGTCTTTTATAAAACTGTAGCGGGTCGGTGATCTGCCAGCGTGCAAACGCATCTACATAAATAAACTTCTTGTCTTTGGTGGGCACCTGGTTAGGGTCGCCATTCCATTCCAGGTATCGGTTGTCAAATATATTGACCGTTTGAATAAAAGGTATTTTAAACTGGATGCCCGATTGGGTAACCGCATTGCCAATGGGCTTTCCAAACTGGGTGATCACCACCTGCTCTTTTTCATTTACTACATAAAGGCTTTGTGAAATACCAATAAGCAATACGATTAAAAGCACGCTTAGTATAATGAGTTTCTTCTTTGTCATGATTAATTTTCTTTGGTAGTTTTTTGGTTTTCCATTTTCATTTGCAGCAATGGCAATATATTATTTCCACCCTTATCTGTTATTATCTTTTGACCCAGTTGAGGCAATACTTTACTCATCGTTTCCAGGTAGATTCTTCTACGGGTTACTTCCGGGGCTTTAATGTATTCTTTGTACAAATCATCAAAACGGGCCACTTCTCCCTGCGCATTATTTACCCGTTCCAATGCATATCCCTCCGCCTTTTGAACCGTTTCCTTTGCCTGCCCCCTCGCTTTCGGTATTACTTTATTGTAAGCAGACCTTGCCTCATTAATAAGGGTTTCCTTTTCCTGCTGTGCCTGGTTTACCGCATTAAAAGCTGCTTTCACCTGGTCGGGCGGGTTTACATCCTGCAGCACCACCTGGTCCACTTTAATGCCGAGCGAATATTCATTGCACAATTTCTGTATAAGCTCCTGGGCTTTACTGGCTACTTCCGTTCTGCCCACCGTTAATACTTCGTTCACGGTACGGTCGCCTACCACCTGGCGCATGGAAGCTTCAGAAATATCGCGTAATGTATTTTCAGGATTGCGCGCCTGGAAAAGAAAATTATAAGGGCTATCAATCCGGTACTGAACCACCCACTCCACATCCGCCAGGTTCAGGTCGCCGGTAAGCATCAGGGATTCTCCTTTGGTATCGGTTTTTGTATAAGCGGATTGCGCTGATTTGGTACTGGTGGTACGAAATCCAAATTCCTGTTTCTGTTGCCTTTCCACAGGAATTTTATACAGCGTTTCTAAAAACGGGATCTTAAAGTTTAAGCCCGGCTCTACCGTCCTGGAGTATTTACCATACCGCGTTATCACCCCAACCTCTTCCGGTTCTATCTGAAAAAAAGCTCCGAAGAAAAGCACTAACAAAATGATGCCGGTGAGAATGGGTTTTATATTCCTGGCCGCCTTTCTAAGGGTATTTAAATAAGTCTCTGGTATTTCAAAATCCTGGAATTGATTATTGTTCATAAGCATTATTTAGCAATTAGTAAATCAGTTTACCGCTGTTGGCAATCCTAAGTGGATGAACGTACGAAGTTTCGTTGATTCATCCAATTATTATTTGAAGAGCGGTAGGTATGCAATCATTTTATTTTAATTAGCGACCCCTCCGCTTACGTCCTTGCAAGAAAACATGCGCTACAGGAAATGAAGTTTGAATTAAAAAGACCAGGCATGTTTTCGTGGCAATCTTATTTCACTGCGGGTAGATTGTCTAAAACCGGTCTGACCTTCGGTGCCGACCTTCCAAAAAAAAGAATGACGCTCATAACGTCATTCTTAATTAAAAACTCCCTTCAACGGCCCGGTAGCACACACTATTGTACCGTACGGCTGATAGCATCGCTATACACCAGTTGATTGTAAGGGCCAATAGCCGCCACGCGACACCAGTACGTTTGCTTCGACACCAGGTTGGTGAGGGTGCACTTACAACTGGTGGACAACACCTGCTTCCACTCGCTGTTGGGAGTGATCGGGTCGGGAGTGTATTGGTGCGCATAGCCTTTAGCGCCCTTTACAGCCTTTACCTTCGTTACCAGTTCGCCGGGGTTGATACCGTCAGTCACCTGCATGTTTTCCGGCTTGGAAAGGAAAGAAGGCTCTCCCTCGCTGTTCAGCGGAAAACCAGAGCTTATCAGTTTCACTCTGTCGCCATTGGCTGTCGCCATCACAGAGTTGGCAAGCTGGCCCAGCAGACCGGTAAGCGTTTCGCGCGCCTGGTTCTTAATAGCAACCTCATTTTTACCCCTCGTTTGCACGGCGGCCACCAGGGCGCCACTGTAGGCATTCACCGCCTCCAGTATCTCGGTAAGTGCCGGCA
>DATCWN010000523.1:0-2868 GCA_036566285.1 Hanamia sp. | reverse complement strand
TCTTCGACTACTGGCTTCATCAGGAGGACAAATTGGAAACCTGTATCAATTATTGTAAACAGGACAAGCGACAATAATAAATTTAGTATTTTGTTGACGGCGTTGTAGAATGAAAATTACTTGGTGCAATATTATATTTCTCAACAAAAAAACTATAAAGGAATTGCATTGACAAAATAAGCCAGCAGGCCGGAGCTGGCGCAGGCCCCCCTATCTGTGATTGGCCGGTTACTTATTCGTCTGTTTCAAAGAATTAAACCTGTACTACTGTTTATTAATAAGCCCGGCACGCATGGAATCAAGTTCTCTTAACCTGTCCTGATTTTTTGTCAGATCTGCAGAGAGCTTCTGTATCTTTTTATTTTGATTGTCTAAATCATTACCCGCTCTTCTTGAATCTTTTGCATCCTTTACTGATCTTCTGGCCTCCTTCTTCGCCCTCCTGGCATCTTTTACGTCTCCATTGGTAGCATTTGATGCTTTATCCGCTGTTGCTGAAGCGGAGCTTTGAGCATCAGAACTGGCTTTGTCAGATTTCCGGGTATATTTTGACAAATCATTTTGTGCTTTTGTTAGCGCGGCAGAAAGCTTCGCGATATTATTACTTACAGTAGTATATTCTTTATTAAGCGCAGCCGTATCCGCGACTGTTTTATAAGTTTGTGAAAAGGCAGGTATGGCGGCAACAATAAAGAGCAGCAGCGGTAATAGTAGAACCTTTTTCATTTTAATTGTATTTACTGATAAATAGGTGGGATGAATAATATCAATAATAGCCGCAATTAACGAGCCGCGTTACCTATTTACACACTACTAAGTGTTAAATGATCCCCGAAGCAAGCGTAGGCCGGGAGAGCTGTAACTGCCCGTTACTTATTTCATTGAATAATCGTCTGTTTCTAAGAAATTCTTTTACAAATTGCGCAATAAAAGGAATAGCGTATTTTAGCTGAATACAACCATTGATGGCAAGGTTAACGGACACTTTCTAACGACAATTTTAACCGACATCTAAACAAAAAATCTTTATGACAACTCAAATCAAAGATTTAATTAAAAAAGCTTATTCGGCATTCAATGAAAGAGATATTGATAAAGCACTTTCAACAATGCAACCAAATGTACAATGGTCAAAAGCCTGGGAAGGTGGCTACATTAGTGGACACAATGAAATAAAAGAATATTGGACAAGACAATGGAAAGAGATAAATCCAAATGTGGAGCCCGTTGGATTTAATGAAAGGCAGAATGGAAGTTTAGAAGTTGAAGTTCATCAAAAAGTAAAAGACTTACAGGGCAATTCTATGTTTGATGGGACGGTGAAGCATATTTACACTTTTGAGGATGGCTTAATAAAAACGATGGACATTGAACTTGTATAAACATTAATTCTGTATAGAATAATTCAATCTTTTGTACTTAATTTACAAACTGTTTTCAAATCACTGTACAAAGCGACCGCACAATAAATAAAAAAATCAAGTAAAACAAAATAATATGACGTATCCCTTCATTGCAATTGGATTAACAGCCGTATTTATCGTTTATATCCTATACCTTTTACTTATTAAAAAAGACATAAAAAAGTTTAAAGCGGTGTTGCTCCCCGGATTGGTCTTTATTGCTATTTGGGCTATTATTTATTGTGCCTGGTTGAAATAAGCTTTAACCCAATGAAAAGAAGTAAAACTTCAGCACTTGCTTTTGAAGTTGAAAATACTGTTTCAGGCGAAGTCTTTAATACAGTTATCACGCAAGTTAATTTGACAGACATTATTCCTGCGAAAAGTTTTGTTCCCAATGTTTGCTGGTAAACAGAATGTTCATTGATACAAGAGAAACTGTAACTTTAGTAACTAATTATTTTAAAGATTTCAAGCTATGACTAACTTTAAGAAAATTGATGAGAAAGATTTTGTGTTTGTGAACAAACCTTTAAGTGAAAAAGAAGAAAAGGAGTTTAGTAAATTTTTAAAGACACGTAAGACAAAAGCAGAAAGACCGCGAGCTACTAAAAAAGAGAAAGAGGTTTCAAAGCAATAAGCACGAACAGTCTACAAAATTATTACTGCAAGTGGGGCTTCACCCATTGTAGATCTTCCCAAAAGAAAAAGAGCCTTTAGTTGGTGTTGAGCGTAGGAAAGTGCGACTGCTACTAAATTCAGGTATGTATTTTGCGACCGTTTGCTAAAAAATCCCAATGACGCCAAGATCAAAAAAATACCGCGAAAGAAATAAAGCCGGTGATGGAAGCAAAAAAGGCTCCGCAAGTGAAGCCGGATACGATGAACAAAACGAAATAACCATACGGGCGCCGAAGGAGAATCCCGCTCCCTCAGAAAAAGAAGATAAAGCCCAGTCCCAATTGGGGAAAAAACAGGCGACAAAAGAAGATACGGATGGGGAAAAATAATTCCGGTAACTATCTGTTGAAATGAAGCTTACGTCTTCACCTCAAAAAAGATTATTCATCCTAAAATATATTCTTATGCCTTTCATTAAATCTCCACAACAAAATTCTGATCCGCTCAACATTTATTATGAAGAAATAGGTTCGGGCAAAACGGTGGTATTTATTCATGGCTGGCCATTGAGTGGCTCTATGTGGGAATACCAGATGACCGAATTGCCACAACATGGCCTGCGCTGTATTTTTTATGACCGGCGCGGTTTTGGAAAAAGCGACCGCCCATCTGAAGGATACGATTATGATACCCTGGCAGGAGATTTAAAATCACTTTTGGATGAGCTGAATCTTAGCGATGTTACACTGGTTGGATTTTCTATGGGCGGAGGTGAAGTGGCCAGGTATTTTTCATTGTATGATGGCGAGCGTGTTTCCAAAGTGGTTTTAATAAGCACCGTGGT
>DATCWN010000484.1:0-4994 GCA_036566285.1 Hanamia sp. | reverse complement strand
TTTTAATCGGAATATTTTTCGGCGCCGGCTCTGATGAATATTGTGTGGTGCCGGGAAAAAGAAAAGATGGATATTGATAAGAAAAAGTATAGATGGTGGTATCAAATCCTTCGTCAATAAATTCTTTGGCAAGCCGCTCGTTAAATGTAGCAATACCGCCGCCCCGCAAAGGATAGGCGGGGCCAATGATAATTATCTTTTGAGCAGAGGATTGATGGTTCAAGGTTCAAAGTTCAAGGTTGATGGTTCAAAGTTATTCAATGCATTGGCACATTGGCTCATTATCAAATTAGCTAATTAATTTTGTCTTCAATTAAATAATGATTTCTTTCGGGCCCATTCCGGGAAATTAATTCACCCAAAAAACCTGCAAGGAAAAGTTGGGAACCAATAATCATAGCAACTAAGGCGATATAAAATAAGGGCCTTTGGGTCATTCCTGTTTCGTCGAAAAAGAATTTGCTAATGGTTAGGTAAATGAAAACAACAAAGCCAAATGAAAAGGATAAGGTACCCCACAATCCAAAAAAATGCATGGGGTTTTTTCTAAACTTTCCTACAAATATAATAGATGCTAAATCAAGAAAACCATTTACAAAACGGTCCCATCCAAATTTGGTAACGCCATATTTTCTGGGACGGTGCTCCACTACTTTTTCACCAAATTTTTTAAAGCCCGACCATTTAGCAAGTAATGGAATATAACGATGCATTTCGCCATAGACCTCTATGTTTTTAACTACTTTACTTTTATAGGATTTTAATCCGCAATTAAAATCGTGCAGGTAAATTCCACTTGCTTTTCTGGTGGCTGCATTAAATAATTTGGAAGGAATATTTTTTGAAAGTGTATTATCAAATCTTTTTTTCTTCCAGCCGCTCACTATATCGTAATCCTCTTCCAGCACCATTCTGCGTAGTTCGGGGATTTCATCGGGGCTATCCTGCAAGTCGGCATCCATGGTAATTACCACTTCACCTTTTGCCATTTTGAAACCTTCATTCAGTGCAGCGCTTTTCCCATAATTCCTTTGAAATTTTATTCCTTTTACCAACGGATTCTTTTCATGAAGTTGTTGTATCACATTCCATGAATTATCTGTGCTTCCATCATCCACCATTATGATTTCGTAAGAATAATTATTTTCATCCATCACGCGCTTTATCCATGCTTCCAGTTCGGGCAAAGATTCATCTTCATTGTAAAGAGGGACGATTACGGAAAGATCCATTATTGGCCTATTTGATTGATGTCGCCGGCAAATTTATTGGGTTCTTTTTTGGTAAGTGCAGCTCCTATTAAAGCTGATAAAGCTCCAAAGAAAAGATAACCGACTAATGTGCCGCCTATAAGAAATGCCATGAAGAATTTTCTTGTCATATCCAACCCGGCTTTTATTTGCTCTTCATTTAAATTGTTTTTTTCCTGCATAGACTTTCTGGCCTCATCTATTGCCTTCTCTTTAAATTCAGGAAAAAGTAAAATAAAAATAATAAAATAAATAATCATGATGGCTGTTACCAAAGCAGCCACTTTAAAGCCATGTGCAAAATAATTTCCGAATGTGGAATTATAGTTTACCTGTTTCCCATACGACATTACGGACCATATAATGCCACCAATAAAAACAATATAACCTATCCATTGTACCGGACTGTTGGTTCCCAGGTCGAGAAAATAAGAAGCCAGGGTAAGGATAATAAGAATAAGACCGATTACAATTCCTTTGGTAGAAGTTGGTGTAATTGTTTGTTCCATGATGCTTTTTTTTATTGCTCAATAAGATGTATCGTGGACAAAAATAACTTGTCCTGATTAATAATCCCAATCACTTTTCCTTTTAGTTTTTTCCCGATGAAAGCATTGTTTTTGCATTTGGAAAAAATGTCTTTTTCATCAAATGTATATTCATCATTGGTTGTAAAAAGAGTAATGTTGGCCTTCTCATTTTCTGCAATTAATGGAACGGGCAAATTGAAAATCTTACGGATATTTTGGGTTTGCATTTTTACAAATATCTCTGGAGGAATACCGCAAATTCCGGCTGCACCAAATACGCTTTCCAATCCTTCCATTCCATTTTTTGCGTATTCAAATTCGCAAACTTTATGGTCCCAATCCTGCGGCTGGTGGTGCGATGCAATAAAATCTACCACTCCATTTTTAATTCCTTCGCGCAATGAATCCCTGTCAGCCTTAGTTCTTAAAGGTGGGTTTACCTTTAAATTAGTATCGTAATTAAAAAGGTCTTCGTCACAGAAATATAGGTGATAGGGCGTTACCGAACAGGTAACCTTTAGGTTTTCTTTTTTTGCGGCAGCAATTAAGTCTAAAGATTTTTTAGTAGAAATTCCTGTGAAGTGGATTTTAGAATTGGTATATCTCACTATCTCAATATCACGCGCTATCATCAGTTCTTCTGATAGGGCTGGCTTCCCCTGTAACCCTAATTTCACAGAAGTTTCACCTTCGTTCATTAAGCCGTGTAAGCCAATACTTTTGTCATCCGGCAATTGAATAATGGTGCCATCAATGGTAAGAATATATTCAAGTGCTTTTTGCAAAATACCGGAAGACTGAAGGGGATTTAACCCGTCAGAAAAAGCGACTGCGCCTGTTTGGTACATATCGTACATCTCGCTTAGCTCTTTTCCTTCGGTGTTTTTGGTGACCGCTCCAATAGGATGTATTTGTACCGGAAGTGATTTTCCTTTTTGAATAAGATATTCCACCTGGCTTTTATTATAAACCACGGGGTTTGTATTGGGTATCAGCATCACTTCTGTAAAACCACCCGCAGCAGCAGCATTGGCGCCCGTTTCAAGAGTTTCTTTATATTCCTGCCCGGGGTCGCAGAAGTTGGCAAAGCCGTCCATCCATCCGCAAGAGACACAGAGATGAGGTGTTTCTATTATTTCGTCGGCATCAATTTTCAAAGCATTTCCTATTTTAGAAATGATGCCATTGTCAATAAATATATCCTGATTTTTTCCGTGAAAGGGAGAGGAGGGAGAAAGTAAAGTTGCGTTTTTTATTAAAACCTTCATTAGGTTTATATCAAAATTTAGTTGCGCTAAGGTAGGAGGAAAAATGTGATTTTAAATTTTTTTGAAAAGGGATTTTTAAGAATAATAAAATTCCGGCTACTTTATTATGGCAACCAATTACCATTTTCCTACCATTCTCTTTCAATTTCTCCATTTAGAATTTGCATGATAAACAAATGTTTGTTTTCGTAGTAATCTGGCGCTTTGTTTTTTTTATCAAAAACCACCGGCCTGAAATTAAAATCATGAAAGCAGGCAAACCTGTCTTCATTCAGGTGTGCCATAAATTCTTTATTGTAATTCAATAAAATGCTGGTGAAATAATAAGTGGTTTCAAATCCCTTGTGCGCCATATCCGATGGTTTGATTCGATATAAATGAAAATATTTCTGAACTAAAAAATCTGCGAAGGCATTATTTTTTGTATCATAATGCGGCGTGGTATATCGAATAGGAAAATCTTTGTAATCCTCTTTTTTAACCAAACTTCTAAACCCATCCCAGTTGGGCATACCTATTAAAACAAGCGGATTGGTTTTTTGAAGTGGGTAACAGGCATCTGCCAGTTTCTTAGAAAAAGTTTCATCGAGGCTGGCGCCAATGATTACTGCTGGCCTGGTAGTATCTACCAAATATCTTAATCCATAAGATGAAACGGAACTATCCAGCATGATGGTTTTTATTTTTAAAAGTGCTTTGCCCTCCGCAGTATTTATTTCTTTAAAATAATTATCTACCCTGTTGTCACCTTTTTTCTTTATAAGATAAATATTATCCGTTCCATGCTTCTGCATAATGTAACTGAATATTCCTTCGCAGTGCGCTTTTAATGTGGAATTGACAATTACTAAAAAAGGATTTTGCCTGATGGATCCGTCGTTGGGATAGGTAGCTGAAATAAATGGGATACTTTTTTGTACAGCAAATTGCGCCAGTTCACTATAATCGGGTTCTTTTACGGAACCTATCATGAGGTCCATATTATCAAGCTTTCTGTTTCTTATAAGCCATGAAATGGGTTGACTAAAAGATTTTGAATCGTAGATAAAAGCTTCTACTTTTTTGCCATTAAGTGACAAAGTATCCAAAGCAATTTGAGCGCCTTGTACAAAATCAACTCCCGGCATTATTAACCGCGGAATAGTTTTTTGCGATTTTAATTTGCCATTGGTAAAAGCGGAATCCAGGTACATAGGCGCAAAAATAGCCACCCTATAAACCTTTTCAGCAGGTGCTATATTTTGTGCAAAAGATTTTTGTAATCCTAAAAAAAGAAAAAAAAGCAGAAGGAGGGCTGCTCCCTTTACTTTAATAACGCTGTTATTTCTATTGGAGGTTTTTATCAAGTAGTGTTACTTTTTTATTTTTTATTCGATATTCCTTATTTCTTTCGGCTATTCCCACTCAATTGTAGCCGGAGGCTTGCTGCTAATATCATACACCACGCGATTAATGCCTTTTACATTGTTAATGATTTCATTAGAAACGTAGGCTAAAAAATCATACGGAAGATGCGCCCAGTCGGCCGTCATCCCATCCACAGAAGTTACTGCCCGCAGTGCTATCGTAAATTCATATGTCCTTTCATCACCCATAACGCCCACACTTTTTACAGGCAATAAGATGGCGCCTGCCTGCCAAACAGTTGCATACAAATTGTACTTCTTTAATGCTTCTGTATAAATAGCATCTGCGTTCTGCAACAATTGTACCTTTTCTTCAGTAACCTCTCCTAATATTCTAATAGCCAGGCCTGGGCCTGGGAAAGGATGGCGGTTCAAAAGAGAATCAGGAAGCCCAAGCTCAGCGCCTACTTTTCTTACTTCATCTTTAAATAAGGAGCGAAGCGGCTCTATCAATTTCAGTTTCATAAATGCAGGAAGGCCGCCCACATTGTGATGTGACTTAATAGTAACGGATGGCCCGTGAACTGAAACGGATTCAAT
>DATCWN010000480.1:0-2353 GCA_036566285.1 Hanamia sp. | reverse complement strand
AAGACAGTGGTATGTTGCATTCAGAATACCAGCCGCACTCGCGGCTTCCCTTTTCCGAATTTCACTGATTTTTTCGCGGCTATATTCCATTGAACCACAATCCCCCCCGGTCATGGTAGCCACCTCGACGCGCCAACCCTTTTCTTTAAGAAGGGCCAGAGTACCGGCACATAAAAATTCAGCATCATCCGGATGGGCGACTATAGCTAAAACGGTCTTGTTATCATTATTCATCGTTTAATATTTATACAATTGTTTAACTTATTAATTTTAAACCTAGCAAAATTTATATTGCAAGCTCTTTTTTCAAATCCCTATAAGTATAGATATCTTCCAGTTTTAAGCACTCTTCATAAGGTAAAATTCCTTCCGAACAGCCAAGTTCCTGTAAACAAGAGGCCGCACAGCAAACTCCCATCCGAAGTGCAACGGAAATTTCCCATTCTTCATGAATAGCATATAATATGCCTGCAGCTAAGGCATCTCCGGCACCAACAACGCTTGCCACCTTTTCATTAGGTAAATCCATAGAACCCTGTATCAAAACGTCTCCAGCTTTACTTTTAGCAAATACGCCTCTGGGAAAATGAATAAAGACCCATTCCCGTACACCGTAACCAAGAATGTTTGTCGCGGCTTTGTTTAAGGCTTCATAGTCCGTTTGATTACTTAACAGATTGATGCCAGTACATCGCGTTGCTTCAAACTCATTTAAAAACAGATAATGAATATGGGGAAGTGATGGTAGGATAATTCTTTTAAAACGATCACTATCTTCACTGACGAGGTCCACCGAAGTTTTTAAACCTGCCTGGCAAGCGTTTTTAAGGACCTGGCTGGCACCAGTGACACAGTCTTCATAAATTTTATCTAAGTCATCGAGAAGAAGCAGGTAGCCTAAATGAAATAATTTCTCTTTTGAAGTAAAAAAATTAAAGTGCTCTATATTAAGGAGGGCGTTTGCCCCTCTTTGATGAAAAAATGTTCTGCGTCCCGAAGATTCAACTGTCATGACGTCGGTATGAGACGTGAAGGTTTCAGGTAAAACTTTGAGCATTGAAGAGTCAATACCATGTTTTGAACAATCATTTTTTATTTGCTTTCCATAGTCATCATCACCAACAAGACCAATCCCTTTTAAGGGAAAAGAAGCGCCTAATTTGGATAGATTCTTAAGGATATTATAAGGAGAACCACCGTTACTAAAGGATTCTGATGTAATATTCGCCAGGGAATCCTCAACAGGGAATTTATCAATCACTTTTATATGGTCAATAATCCAATTGCCAGCTGCTATAATTCCATGTTTACTATTACAACCATCCTGCATATTCTTCAAGGCTTATTTTTGTAAATTGATTGCTACTGATTATAATGAATAAGAATTAATGCATTTCAGTTTGAACACTTTTTATTGCATTCCTGTAGTAATGAAATTCAACATTAGGATGTTCAGCAAGTAATGATAAAGGAACAGATGTATCCATTATTTTCTTTGAAATCATGTATGGTGTCAACCGCATACCAAAGGGATTATCATGGTTACCTGCTTGCCAAATAGAAACTTTCTCTGACTTCCATGTTTCAACAGGTCCTACTGTAATTGCCTGCGTTGGCACTCCTACTATAAAACCTCCACCTGATGTTCGGGCATTCTGCATAAGTGTAATAGGATGTAAATCTACTACCCGTGTTTGCAGCTTGCGAAATTCTTCAGGAGAAGGCGGAACATCTTTATATTTTCCTTCTCTTTTAACCGGATCATTAAATGCCCAATGTTTAGCATCGCCTTGTCCACCCTGCATGGTTACGCATTTGATTTCGTCAAAGCTTTTCGAAAAAGCATCCATAGAAGAAAATGTGGGGAAGTGGATGTTCTCTTCGGGCATTCTCAGTTCAGGCTTAAGTAAATTAAAAAGCAATTCTCTATCTGCTCTGGCAAACGAAAGGGGATGCGTTTCCGCCGCTTCCTTTCCATCAATATACCACTCATCCATTCCCCAAAAATGACAGTTCTTCAAGGATAAATCCAGGCTATTAACAAGTTGGGCCACCAAAGGTAATTGCTCAGTAGGACCAATCGGCCCACAAATTCCTGTGGGGTTGGAGGGGGTAGCTTTTTTCCAAGCGTCAATATATTCAAGCGCTTCTGCCAGGTAAAAAGACTCCAAAGTATCGTGGAAAATAACTTTAAAGCCTGGTCGGGAAAGTTGTTCAATATCTTTTATGGTCAGGGCGGCGGCTTCATTTAATATTTCCTCTTCTAAAGTTGTGTAATCCCACCAATCCTCTGCTACCATACTCAATTTTCTCGGCATTGTCCTTTGTTTTTAAAATTGTTAAAATAATTCAT
>DATCWN010000446.1:0-5022 GCA_036566285.1 Hanamia sp. | reverse complement strand
GGCCTTGCCTTTTTTATGGGCATCCAGTAAATGCACCGCCGTTAATCCTTCGTTTAAATTATCCACCACATAATAATTGAGGTAAGGCTCCAGCACATTCTCCACCGCGGCACGGTATTCTTCTTTCACATAAATAATATCCGAAAGAAGCGGCGCTTCATAATTCCATCCCTTGTTGTTGTGCAAAAACTTAACGCTTTCGGGGTAGCCTTCCATTTTATCAATGAGGCTTTTTAGCAGGTCATGTTCATTTTGTTTGGCATCCAGCGTACGGTTTTCCACGGCCAGTTCGCTACGCAATTTTTCAAGCGCCGCCTGGTTTTCCAGTATCTGTTCCTTGGTGAATTCATTTTGTTTTTTCAGGTCTTCCAGTATCCGTTTTTTCTCATCCAGCTCTTCTGTTTTTTGGTTCTTTTCTTTTTCAAGAACGGCAAGCGTTTCTATACGCTGCTTCTGCTCCTCCTCTATCTGGCCAATGGAGCGTTGGAGATTATTGATAGAAGTGTCCGCTACCGCTACTTTCTTTTCGGCATCAAAATGATTGCGTTGCAATTGCATCTGTGTTTGACGCAGCAAATCCACGGCAGTTCTTTTTTCATCAAAAATATTTCTCTTCAGCTCCGCGTTTTTCTTCAGCGTTTCCAGTTGTTCTTTTTGCTCAGCAAGCTTTATTTCTTCATCCCCCAGTTGCTGCCGGGTAAATTGAATGCTTTCATCAATGCCTTTCAACTGCCCTTCTGCTTTCAGCAAAAAATCTTTCAGGCTGTTCTCTCTTTCCTTTAGATATTGTAAACGCTGTGCGCTCAGGTTCTTCTTATTTTCCCTTTCGCGAAGCGTATTATTAAGATCATTAAAGGCATGCTGTTGCTGTTGCAGTTCTTTCTCTTTTTCTATGAAGCCGCTTTTTTCTTTTTCCAGGTGGGCTTCCTCAGTGGCAATCGCCGCTTCCAACTGCACCTTCTTATCAGTCTCATTTTTCTGTTGTTCATTCAGCTCATGGTAGGTAATATTGAAACCCTCCAGCGCCGCTTTGGCCAATTCGATGCTTATTTCGCGGTATTCTTTTTTTACTTCGTAATATTTCTCTGCTTTTTTGGCCTGGCTTTCTAAAGTTTTGAGTTGATTGTTGATTTCAAAGAGTAGGTCTTCTATGCGTGCCAGGTCTTGCTCGGTGGCATCGAGTTTTAGTTTGGCCTCACGCTTTCTCGTTTTGTAAATGGTAATGCCGGCGGCCTGTTCCAGCATGCGGCGGCGGCTGCCTTCTTTATCTTTTATGATATCGTCCACCATGCCAAGCTCAATAATGGCGTAGCTGTCCGTGCTGATACCGGTATCCATGAAAAGATTATGAATGTCTTTCAGCCGGCAGCTTACATTATTTAAACGATACTCGCTCTCGCCGTTTTTATAGTATTTACGGGTAACCGTAACCATATTAAATTCGGTGGGAAGTAAATTTTTGGTGTTTTCAAAAGTGAGGCTCACTTCCGCAAGCCCGCTGGCACTGCGGTTTTTAGAGCCGTTGAATACCAGGCTTTCGAGGTTCTCGCTCCGGAGCTGGCTTATTTTCTGCTCGCCTATTACCCAACGAATGCTGTCAATAATATTACTTTTGCCGCATCCGTTTGGCCCTATAACGCCGGTAATTCCTTCATCAAAATTGAGCACGGTTTTATCAGCAAAACTTTTAAATCCCTTTATTTCTAAACTCTTTAATCTCACAGTGATTTATTTTATGTAAATAGCCTTTTATGAAATGTCCGCAGGCAGGCAAATATATGGGTTCTATAAGAAAGAAAGTTTTGTAAAACAAGGCGGGCTTTTATAGTTATACACAGATTTCTCACAGCTTTTCTTTTGAAAGAAAATTTTGTTTTCTTCTTGTTAAATTTTTTTTGTAATCTTGAATTTTACATTTGCAAAAATTTTAGCATGAAAAAATTCCTGATTCCTATTGATTTTTCTGACACATCGCTCAATGCAGCACGGTATGCCGTTCAATTGACCAGTGTAATTCCTGATGCCCGCATTATACTATATCATGTATATAGTAAAATCAGTTTCGCTACTTTAACTTCAAAAGAAGAAGGCTCCCGGCAGCAAGTAACCGAATCTGAGCTGGAAGAAATTAAAAATAAAATTGCTGTTACCGGCACAGAAAATATTTCTTATCTGGCCGAAGAAGGTTCTTTTGTTGACAATATTAAGGATTATGTTTTGGGAAATCACATTGATATGGTTATCATGGGAATTACCGGCAGCTCAAGAATTACCCAGGTGTTTATGGGAACCAATACGCTGAATGTGATACGTAATATTTCCTGCCCGGTCATGATTATTCCGCCGGATGCTAAATTTACCGGGCTAAAGAAAGTAGTTTTTATTTCCGATTTTAAAGACGTAGCCCGCACCATTCCTTTCGTTCCACTGAAAAATGTGTTGAACACATTTCAGCCTCATGTTGATATTTTGAATGTGGACAGTGAACACTATGTGGAACTGACCGATGAATTTAAAATTGAAAGACATTCAATGGAGGAAAAGCTAAACGAATACAAACCTCATTTCTCCTTTCTGCGGGCTTTCGATTTTCTGGATGGCATCAGCAGTTTTGTAGAAACCAAAAACATTGACGCCATTATAAGTGTGCCGCGTAAGCATAATTATTTAAGCCAGCTATTTAAAACAAGCCACACCAAAAAACTCGCGTACCATAGCACCGTTCCGATCATTGCAATTCCGTCGTAGGTTTTGTTTTTTATGGGTAAATTTTGTTTTTTCTTATAGAGTCATTCTATATCCTACAGATTAATATAATTGGTAACTTCGGGAAAACAAAAACTCTATAACATGCAATACGGCCAGGTAAGCATTGACCCTGAAGTAATGAGCGGTTCACCGGTTTTCGCAGGAACACGTGTGCTAATTCAAAGCCTTTTTGATTATATAGAAGGAGGTGAAACCCTTACTGAATTCCTGGATGATTTTCCATCTGTTTCTAAAGAGGCTGCATTAGCTGTATTGGAAATGGCAAAAAAATCCTTGATTTCCGAAAAGTTATTGCATGAAAATTTTACTTGACGAAAGTCTGCCGCGTAAGTTACGAAACGACTTTGGTGCAGAACACGAAGTTTGGACAGTGAGAGACATGGGTTGGCTTGGAAAGAAAAATGGAGAACTGCTTCGTCTTATGACAGAAAATAGTTTTGAATTGTTCGTTACAGTCGACCGAAACTTGCCTTACCAACAAAACCTGAAAGGTTTGCCATTAACTGTTTTAATTCTTTGCGCCATAGACAATCGCAGAGTAACACTACAGAAACTAATTTCCAAAGTGTTTGACCGGTTAGCCAAAGGAAATCTTCAAAGTGTAATTGAAATCAATTAATGTTAAGTTCTTAAAAACCCCGTGAACTAAAACTATTCATTAATTTGATATAAAATCCGGAAGATTTACCTTGCTAAAAAAAGAAAATGTGAGAAAGACCATTTCTAAAAAAATTTATGAAAAATATTAAGATAATAGAAGTTCCCAGCGAAATAGGCGCAGGAACACGGGGTGCAAGCCTGGGAACCGAAGCGATAAAAATTGCTGCTTTAGATTTTATGAGTAATTTTTTTGTTCATTTCCCATCCGAAAAAATAGAAACAGAAAACCATTTATTGTTTGAACCCATTCATTCTCCTTATGCAAAAAGAATCAGTGGAGTATTAACGATGTATGAAAGAGTTTCAAAGTCGGTAAAAGATTCGATGAAAAATAATTTCTTCCCGGTAATTATCAGCGGCGACCATAGTAATGCAGGTGGCACTATCGCAGGGATAAAAGCGGCCAAACCCAATAGCCGCCTTGGCGTTATCTGGATAGATGCGCACGCCGATTTGCACACTCCATACACAACGCCTTCCGGCAATATGCACGGAATGCCACTGGCCGCTTCTATTGGTGAAGACAATGAAGAAAGCAAAGTGCATGAGCCGGATGAAAAGACAAAGAAACAATGGGATCAGTTGAAGTCTTTTGGAAAAATGGAACCCAAAGTTTTGGCAGAAGATATTGTATTCATCGGGTTAAGAGATTTTGAAAAAGAAGAAAAACATTTGATTGACAAATATGGAATGAAGGTGATTACCACCAACGAGCTTCGCCGGAAAGGTCCTGAAAATGTGGTAAGAGCAGCACTTCGTTTTCTGACTGAGTGTACTGATATTTATGTAAGCTTTGATGTGGACTGCCTCGATTCCTCCATTTCAAAAGGAACCGGAACCCCTGTGAGCAATGGATTAAAGGAAAGAGAAGCTGAAGACCTGATAAGTAAATTTATGCAAAACCGGAAGATCTGCTGCTTTGAAATAACTGAAGTAAACCCCACCCTCGACAAAGAAAACCTGATGGCAGAAATCGCTTTTAATATTTTACAAAGAAGCGTGAATGTGTTGATGATGAATTAGTATTGTGAAAATGTGAAAATGTGAAAATGTGAAAATGACTGTACATCTCACATCAAACATCATACATCGCACATTGAGATTAAAGCCCCATCGGCATATCCTTCTTTTGCCTGTTTTTGGCAAGTGAAGGATCCATCTCAATAGCTTTATCACATATCTTCTGGCCTTTTTCTTTTTGCCCCATCTTTTGAAAAGTCATGCCTGCCATAAATAAAGAAGGAGCATCTTTCGGATTAATGGTTAATAGCTTTTCATAATAGCCAATCGCATTTTCATAACGCTTTGTTGAATACATGGCATAGGCGATATTATTCAGCAGTTCGGTGTTGTTGGGTTTTCTTTCCAGAACAATATTTAATGTCTTGATTCCATTTTCTGTATCGCCGGTATATACTTGAGCAAAGCCATAATTTTCATAAAAATCATTGGTTTTGTTATAGCCATTATCGGCAGCCCTATGGAAATATTGTAGAGCATTTTTAAAATCATTTTGGTTATAATAAATAAGCCCCAGTTCATACATCCACGCATTTCTTGTAGGTTCTATTTCAATGGCTTTTTGAAATTGCG
>DATCWN010000392.1:0-9650 GCA_036566285.1 Hanamia sp. | reverse complement strand
TTCGGGGTTTACGTTATCACTTTCTTTCATTAAAATAAAATCCACCCTGCCGCCATCGCCTTCATCATTGATGCCTGCTTTTCCAATAGCCTGCCCGGTTCTTACATTACTGCCTCTTTGCACGCTCACACTTCCCAGGTTACTGTAAACCGTAAAATATTTTCCATGTTTTATAAAAACAGCCTGCTTGTCTTCAATGTAACTTACGAGGGTTACCTCGCCATCAAAAACCGCTTTTACGGTTTCTCCTACTTTAGCCCCGATGGTTACGCCAGGATTATTATAGATAATGCCACCAGGTAATTGGTTGGCTCCATAATGGCTGATTACAAATCCATTTACCGGCCATGGAAGTGAGCCGTGATTTTTTTCAAAACTTGCATTCAATGCTTTATCTGCATCGCTGCTTACCAGCACACTGCTTGTAGTTGTTTTTGCCGGAGCCCGGGTGGGGGTAGTTTTAGCGGTGATTTTAGCAGTTGATTTACTTTCAGTGGTTTTTTCACTCTCTGCTGCTTTATTCCTTTTTATTTCATCCAGTCTTTCTTTTTCTTTTTTAGCGGCTTCGGCACGTGCCAGGGCAATTTCCCTTTTAATCATCACCGCAATGGCGTTCTTCAATTTCGAGTCCTGTTTTCGTTTGGCATTTACCTGCGCAGTAAGTTCTTTTTGTTGCCCTTTTAATTTATTTACGATCTCCTTTTTTTCCTGTTGTTGCTTTTCCAGCTTTGATAATTCCTTTCCCTGTTCCTGCAACACTATATTCTTTCTTTCTTTGTTGCCTGATAATATTGCTATTTTATCTTCCAACATGGTTTGCGTTTTCAAAATATTTTCCGCCTGCATTTCACGATAATTGCGGTAAGACTTTAAATAAGCGATGCGCTTAATGGCATCATTAAAATTATTAGCAGAAAATATAAAGTTCAGGAAATCATAATTGCTCCTGTTTTTATACGCATACACCATGCTTTTGGCGTATTCCTGTTTAAGCGTGTCCAGTATGCGTTTCATCTTATTTATTTCCAGTTGCGATAAATAAATATTATTATTCAGGTCCTTTATTTCACCATTTATATTTTCAATAACGTTTCCCTGTAGGCTCATCTTTTTATTGATGAGAGAAAGCTGTCCTATATTTACTTTAGCGGTTTTCTTGGTTTCGTTGAGGATTTTCTCTGTCTGGGCAATTTCACTTTTCAATTGCTCTCTCTGTTTCTGAAGCGCATCTTTATTGGCAGGATGCTGCGCAAATGACACCTGGGCTAATAGAAAAAAAAGGAAAGTCGTTACAATTCTGTTTGGCATGCACATTAATTTTTAGTAAGAAATAATGAGTTGATATCTATGCAAGCTGCAATTTCTTAAAGGAACAATTATTTTGTTTTATAATTCCTGGGAATGTTAAAAGGGAATGATAATTCCTTGTTAAACTCATACTGTTTATAGGTAAGGCGTATATCAACTTTGGTTTTTTCTGCAACAGTTATTTCACGATAGGTTGCAAAAAATATGTCGTTATTTTTTTCATAATTATCATACACAAGGTCTGCCGTGCGGTTTTTTACGAGACTAATATCATCCAGTTTACTTTTTTGTAAAAGTTTATTATCCGCCGAAATGGTCAGCAGGTTTTTAAAAAAATTTCCAACAGTTCCTATCAAAACATGGTTCTCTGTTTGTCGGTAAGCCACAATGCTATCGCCAACATAAATGGGATTACCAACCAGCACATCCTGGAGTATTGAAAAAGTTAAAGGAATATGCGCCACGCTTTCAATGTAACTGAAGGGGTGGTATTCAATCGTTTTGTCAATCTTGTTTAGGATAATAATAGTGTCAGGTTTTATTAAAATTCTGAAGGCCTCAATGTTGAGAAAAGTGGCGCTGACTGAAACCCACAAAATACTGTCTTTATATAAACGTATAAATGCATTAACGTCTGGCTGCTTGCCATTTCTATCCTGGTACTCTACCTTCACTTTGGCCGAAAAGGTTTTAAAATCAATTTTGTTTTTCTCCAATGATTTTAAATCGAGAGAGGCAAGGCTCAACGAATCGGAGTCTGGCAATGTATGTATGATGGTAACAGCGGTATCTTTTTTATTGATGGCAGTTTGTAATTTTTTGGTAGAGCGGCAGCTACCTGTTGCCAATAAAAAAATAAACCCAATAATAATCTGTAAACAAAACTTCATCCCATTTTTTTTATGATAAATTAATTATGTCCTGTATGGCCAAAACCCCCTTCGCCTCTTGCAGTAGTTTCCAATTGTTCTGCGGGTTGTAATAATGCTTTTTCAATTTTACAAATTACCATTTGCGCTATCCGGTCGCCGTGATGGATGGTATGCGCTTCCTTAGATAAATTGATAAGGATAATTTTTATTTCACCACGGTAATCGCTATCTACGGTTCCGGGAGAATTTAAACAAGTGATGCCGTTTTTGAGCGCCAGCCCGCTTCTTGGCCTTACCTGCGCTTCATAGCCCAAAGGTATTTCGAGAAAAAGTCCTGTCGGTATCATCTTTCTCTCTAAAGATTGGAGTGTTACCGGTTCAGTTAGATTGGCACGCAGGTCAAGCCCCGATGAGCCTGCTGTTGCGTATTCTGGATTTTTATTTCCCGAAGTATTGAGGATTTTAATGACTACATCGTGCATAGAAACAAAGATAGGGGATGCGGATTGTTGAAGGTTAATGAAGGGATGGTTTAATTGTTAAATTGTTTATTGATGAATGGTGAATGGTGAATAGTTAACTTGTCAACCTCCTCATCAACAACACCGTGGCATAAGCGGCAATTCCTTCTTCACGGCCCACGAATCCCATTCTTTCAGAGGTAGTGGCTTTTACAGAAACAGCATTTTCGTCTATGCCAAGAATGCCTGCAATTACTTTTCGCATTTGTGCGGAATAGGGTTTTAATTTCGGATGTTCAAGGCATACCGTAGCGTCTATATTTCCTATTTCATATCCTGCATTTTTTATAAGCTCGTTGGATTTTTTTAATAAAATTTTACTGTCAATATCTTTATACAAATCGTCTGTGTCAGGGAAATGAAAACCTATATCGCCCAAGCAAGCAGCGCCAAGCATGGCATCGCAAATAGCATGTAGCAAAACATCGGCATCACTGTGGCCAAGCGCTCCTTTATAGTGTTCCAATTTTATTCCCCCAATCCACAATTCCCTTCCTTCCACTAATTGATGAAAGTCTATACCAAAGCCGGTCCTGAATGGTAATGGTTGCATATTTTATTGTTTCATTGTTTTAAATGGCGGGTCAGACGGAGACCGTCAGACCAAAAAAAACGTCTCAGAGTCTGAGACGTTCAAATATAAATTCAATTTTTTAATTCTTACTGATTTACGCTACTCACTGCTGTGGAAGGATCCAGATTGAACAGGATGCTGAAACGCAATGTATTGGATAAAGGGTTCCGGTTGATACCACTTCCTGAAGGAATCAAATAAGAAAAATTCAATCCCACCATATTATAATTGAGGCCTGCGCCAAGGGTAAAATATTTTCGGTCACCTTTGGTGGGCGCTTCATAAAAATAGCCGGCCCTGAATAAAAACTGGTCATTGTAACTATATTCTGCACCCACAGAAACCTGGAACTCTTTAATTTCTTCTTTAAAGCCACCTGGTGCATCGCCAAATGAGCTGAACCAACTGCTTACCACACCTTTGTTGTGATAGTTAGCCAAGCCTGCCGAATCAAATAATGCGGGAGGCGTAGGTACCAAAAGTTTATTAACGTCCAGCCCAAAAGTTATTTTACTCGTTTCATCAAAAACATTTACATAAGCCACTCCAAGGCCTAAGTTCGCAGGTATAAAATCTTTTTCGGTAGCATCGTTGGTATAGCCGATTTTAGAACCAAGGTTCGATAAAGTAACACCCCAGTTTAGTCCGGAAACACTTCCATCCTGAGAGCCGTCACTAAATACAGAAAGATCTCCCGCAATGGCGCTTCCTGCTTTATAAGTAGATCCGCTGGCAGACTGGCCACTGGCCAGATTGGAATTGATATATCTTAAAGCAATACCCACCCCCAGTTTTTCTGAAAGTTTGCGTGAATATCCGGCGTCAATCGCAAATTCTCTTGGCCGGTAAGTCTGAAGATCATTTCCCATAGCATCAGTGAATTGAATATTTCCCAAACTGAAATAACGCAATGATCCGGAAATAGCCTGCAGGTCGTCCAATTGATAATAGCCGGCAGCGGAAACCAGATACACATCATTAAGGTCAAGGCCTTTGAGCCACGGGGTATAAGTAACGGCAATAGCGGAATTGCTTTTTGCAAAAGGTATTTTAGAGAGGTTCCAAAAAATGGAATTGGCATCCGGAAGGGTAGCAATGCCTACATCGCCCATGCCACCGGAGCGTGCATCAGGCGATATTCTTAAAAAAGGGACTGCAGTGGTAACTACATTAATAGGTTCCGCCGTAGTGCTTTGTGCGCTTACAGAAAATGTAGTTCCTATCAGCATCACCAATGCCGTCAGTTTTAAAATGGCTTTTTTCATGTGTATCTTTTGTTCTGATTAGGTAGAGCTAAACGCTATAGATGAATAGTTTTTTGGGGTTGTAAAAATATAATTTTTATTGAAATGAGCAATTAAATGTTTAACGCCTTCTAATAGCCGGGATATTTAGCCCGTTTGTTAAAATCGTTTCAACCTGCAATGAACGCTTTTACTTTTTATTTATTGTTTATTTACTTTTATAAAAAAATAATTGAAAAAGAAAAAATGATAGAGGCTGGCTATTTGTGAAGGGATTGCAAAAGTGATATTTCATGCAGACAATTTCAATTTTAATGATAAACCAAAACCAAATAAAGTATTTATATTCGCATCATAAAGTAATCCCTATCACAATAAGAACGAAAACCTTTCGTTATTTAATCTGCAAAAACGAATGTACATGTCAAAAATACTATCAGCCGGAAAAGTAACTCTGATTATAGCTGCGGCTTCCTTGGTGCTCACGTCCTGTAGCCTTTTCAATAAGAAGAAAGATCAATCTTCCGTTACGGGATGGAATTACGATGATAAGGACTATGGTAATTTCCATGTGCTGAAAGCCAAAGAGCAGAAAACGGGACCAGGCCTTGTTTTTGTGCAAGGAGGTACTTTCGTAATGGGCGCTAAGGAAGATGATGTAATGGGGGATTGGAATAATGTGCCGCGCCGTGTAAGTGTAAACTCATTTTACATTGATGAAACAGAAGTAGCCAACGTTCACTACCGTGAATACCTTTATTGGCTCTCCAATACTTTTGATAATGATACCACAATAATGAGGTTGGCTCTCCCCGATACTTTGGTTTGGAGAAGTGAACTGGCGTATAATGAACCTTATGTAGAATATTATTTTAGATATCCTGCTTATAATTATTATCCCGTAGTAGGAGTTACCTGGGAACAAGCTCATGATTTTTGTGTGTGGAGAACAGACAGGGTGAATGAAAAAATATTAATTGATAAAGGTTATTTAAATAAAAAATCACCATTAGCCGCTATGAAAGGTGGTCAGGGCGATCAAACCTTTAATACCGATACCTACCTGATGGACCCCGATATGATCAACAATAAAACAGCCCCTAAAAAAGGCGCATTGAAAGATGTAAGCGGCAGAGCCAGAAAAGTAATCAGTTTTGAAGATGGACTTATGTTGCCGGGCTATCGCTTACCCACAGAGGCTGAATGGGAATATGCGGCTTATGGCCTTATCGCACAAAATCCTAAAACTCGTACCAAAGAAAAAAATCATGGTGAAGAGTTGTTTTCGAACCAGCAGGTTTATTCATGGAGCAAAAATGTCAACGGCCTTCGTGATAACCGCCGTGGTAGCTGGCAGGGACAGTTTCTCGCCAACTTCAAAAGAGGCAACGGCGACGTAATGGGAGTTGCAGGTGGATTGAATGACCGCGCCGCAATACCCGGCCCTATTAAATCTTTTTATCCAAATGGATTTGGGGTATATAATATGAGTGGTAATGTAAGCGAATGGGTTGGCGATGTATACCGCCCTATGAATTCGATGGATGTAGATGATGTGAACCCATATCGTGGTAATAAGTTCAGTAAGTTTTATAAAAATGATCAGGGCGAATATGAAAGAGATACTTTAGGACGTCTGAAAAAAGTAGTAGTTACAGATGCCGAAGCAGTTACCCGTCGTAACTATCAGAAAGGCGATGTTATCAACTATCTTGATGGTGACTCCATTTCTAACGTTACTTACGGATATGGTATTACTTCTTTGATAAGCGATAAATCGCGCGTTGTAAAAGGTGGTAGCTGGAATGACATGCCATATTGGTTATCTCCGGGATCACGTCGCTTTATGTCGCAGGATGATGCAAGCAGTACCGTTGGTTTCCGCTGCGCCATGACCAGGTTAGGCAGCCCCGAAGGAAATGGAATGAAAGAAGGAAACATTTTTGGAAAAAGAAAACAGAACAGCAGGAAAAGGAATTAATATATTTTTTTCATAGCAAAACCTCTTATTTAAAAATGAGAGGTTTTTTTTATTATAATTTTACACGAATTTTCTATAAAATTTTTTACCGATTAATTATTAAACAAAACAGATGTTTGAATTTCATGCCGACAGGAAAAGATATTTCGATATGCAGGTGTTGAATGCTGAAAAATATGTGATACCATTTATTGAAAATAAATTTTTAATCAGGCCCGGAATGCGTGTATTGGAGATTGGCGCCGGCGAAGGAGGCGTTTTGAAGGCATTTGTAAATAAAGGATGTATAGGAGTAGGAGTAGAACTTGCTGAAGAAAGAGTACTAAATGGAAGCCTATGGCTGAAAGAAGATATTGAAAACGGGAAGCTATCTTTTTTTGTAAAAGATATTTATGATGCGGATATAAATACTTTGGGCGGAAAATTTGACATCATCCTGCTGAAAGATGTAATCGAACATATTCACGACCAGGCCCGGTTGATAGAACGGCTTCATAGCTTTTTGAACCCAGGTGGAGTTATTTATTTTGGTTTTCCGCCGTGGCAAATGCCCTTTGGTGGCCATCAGCAAATGTGTGTGCATTCCTTATCGAAAGTTCCCTACCTGCATTTGCTTCCAAAATCTATTTATAGAAGGATGCTCAAGCTATTTAAGGAAGATGAAGGAACCATAGAGTTATTGCTTGAAATAAAAGATACCGGCATTTCCATTGAACGGTTTGAAAAAATAGTGGAAGAGAAAAAATATCAGACACTTGAAAAAACGCATTATTTAATCAACCCTATTTATGAATGGAAATTTGGGTGGAAACCAAAAGTTCAAAATTCCCTCGTAACCAAAATTCCTTACCTGAGAAATTATATAACCACCTGTGTTTATTATTTAATTACACCGGTATAAAGCCTCTCTTACTTTAAATAAGGAAACGCCACGCGGGCAATAATCGTTAATTTTACCCTTCAAAAAAAGAATGAATTGTGGCTGACATTATCAATCTCTTACCTGAAAATATTGCTAACCAGATTGCTGCCGGTGAAGTAATTCAGCGGCCTGCAAGCGCTGTAAAAGAATTGCTCGAAAATGCAGTGGATGCAGGCGCCACAGAAATTAAACTTTTTGTAAATGATGCGGGAAAGGCGCTCGTGCAGGTAATTGATAACGGGAAAGGCATGAGCGAAACCGATGCCAGGATGAGCTTTGAGCGTCATGCTACTTCTAAAATAAAAAACATTGACGACCTGTTTCATATCAAGACAATGGGCTTTCGCGGCGAAGCTTTGGCAAGTATCGCAGGTGTGGCCCAGGTAACATTAAAAACCAGGAAGGCGGGCGAATCTGTTGGAACATTTATCGAAATAGAAAATAGTATTGTAACCTCTCAGCAGCCGGTGGCTACCCATGAAGGCACTAATATCAGCATGAAGAATTTATTTTTCAATGTGCCTGCCCGTCGTAATTTTCTAAAAAGTAACGCCTCTGAATTGCGCCATATTATTGATGAATTTATAAGGGTGGCCATGTCTTTTCCCGAGATATTTTTTTCTCTTTTCTCCAATGGACAGGAAGTTTTTCATTTGGAAAAAGGATCGTTAAAACAAAGGATCATCCAGGTTCTTGGGAATAATTATTCTACCAAACTGGTAAGTGTAAAGGAAGAAACGGATTATATGACCATCTATGGTTTTGTGGGTAAGCCGGAGACGGCAAAAAAAAGCAGGGGCGATCAGTATTTTTTTGTAAACAACCGTTTTATAAAGAGCGCCTATCTCAATCATGCGGTGGTGAATGCGTTTTCTGATATGATTGCAAAAGACAGCTTTCCTATGTACGCGCTTTTCATTGATATTGATCCTTCCAGCCTTGATATAAATGTGCATCCCACCAAACAGGAAATTAAATTTGAAGATGAAAAAATTATTTATGCTTTTGTGCAATCTGCCGTAAAACATGCGCTGGCGCAATATAGTGTAACGCCTACTTTGGATTTTGAACTGGATGCTTCTATTCAGCAAAGCGATGCGGTAAGTCAACCTTTCACTTCTGAAAAACAATTTACTGCTACCGGATCTTCTTTGTATAAAACGTTTACACAAAAAAACCAGGCGCATTTTATAAATAGTAAAAGTGATTTGGAAAGCTGGGATGAAAGTTTGTTGAAGCAAAGTTTTTCAAATGAAAACGCGGTTGAACCCCGCGACAGGCAACTGCAACAAGGTGATTATTTCACCGGTTCTTTAAAAAATATTCATCAACCTGTTGCGGATAAAAAACCTACTTCCGAAGAATTTATTCAATTGCATAAGAGTTTTATTCTTGCTGAAAATGAAAATGGCTTTATGGTTATCCACCAGCAAAATGCACATGAGCGCATACTGTATGAACGTTTTACCAATGCCATAAAAGGTAAGCCCATTGCCACTCAAAGAAGTTTGTTCCCGGTAACACTTGAGCTTACACCATCTGATGCGGTATTACTGAATGAGCTTTTGCCTGACCTTAATTTATTGGGTTACCAGGTGGAGCCTTTTGGCAATAATACTCTTGTAATACAAGGTTCGCCTGCGGATGTACCCGATGGAAATGAGAAGGCGGCTTTGGAGAAAATGCTGGAGCAATACAAGCATTTTAGTACAGAAGTTAATTTTAGTAAAAGAGAAAAATTACTACGTTCCATGGCATGGCAGCAATCCGTGAAAGGGGGCACTTATCTATCCTCCAAAGAAATTAAAGTTTTGGTTGACGATCTGTTTCATTGTGAAATAAACAACACCACACCCAATGGCAAACCCGTTTTCCTTGAATTTAAAAAAGATGAGCTGAATAAAATGTTTGGAAGATGAAGTACGAGATGTGAGTTGTGAAGTGTGAGAATGTGAGTTTTGAGATTCATTAGCAATCCAACTATTCAACTTTTCAACCATTTAACTCTTCAACTCTTCACCATTCACACCTCTCTCTCCTGCGCCCTTAACCATCTTTCAGGGATTTCATTATTGCTTGCAAATAAATAATCATTGTAACTACAGGCAATTAATTTTTTGTCGGGCAATTGCATCCACCATCTTCCGGTTTTTTTACTCTGCATAAAAATAGTATCCACTTCCGCGAATGCCGTATGGTATTCATTGAAGTTTTGCTTTTCATTCAAT
>DATCWN010000354.1:0-3146 GCA_036566285.1 Hanamia sp. | reverse complement strand
TTGCTGAAAACCGTTTTCCAACAATTCCTTCTCCCAGTCTGTATTGGTAAAGAAAAGCATCCAGCCGCCATAGATAGGATGCGGTATCGGATTGGGATCATTATTCAGGATCTTTTGCAGCATTTCCGGTGTGTACATAGGTGCTGCCCCATTATGAATATTGGCTTCATTATCCATGAGAGCCATTTGATAATTGGTAGGGCTTTCCATCATGCCGGTCATTTTTGTAACGGCAAAATTGTTGTTATAAGTAATTTTTGTTGCCCCACTCCTTCCCTTTTTTGTTGTAACCAGGAAAACGCCGCCAGCTGCACGCGCTCCATAAATGGAAGCCTGTGCATCTTTTAAAACAGAAATGGATTCAATATCAGATGGATTCAATAAAGCCAGGTTACCTACTACCCCATCTATCAATACAAGTGGCGATGCTGCCCCATTTATTGAAGAAGGCCCTCTTACGTTTAAATTGAAATCTTCTGAACCTGGCTGGCCCGAATAGCGTTGAATATAGGTTCCGGAAACTTCTCCCTGCAAGGCTGCAAACGCATTGGTGATTGGCCGGGATTGGAAAACTTCATCATTGACTGTTGAAACAGCCCCGGTTAGAAATTCTTTTTTCTTTGATCCATAACCTATCACCACCACTTCCGTTCCCACCGTTGCTTCTATTTCCATTATCACTGTAAGGCTTTTATTCTGACCTACCGTTACACTTTTTTTCTGATACCCTACAATTGTAAACTCCAGCACATCTCCCACATTTGCCTCAATAGAAAAGCCGCCATCCGCACCAGTACTGGTACCGCGTTGTGTTCCTTTTACTATTACCGATACATTACCAAGAGGATTACCCTGGCTATCTTTTACGGTTCCATTAATAATACTTACCGGTACAGGAGGAAGAACTGCTACAACCGGGGTTGCAAAATTGGCTTGCATTCTGTTTAATGCATAGCCTGCTTTTTGAAAAATGGTAATCGTTTTCCGCTCTATAGAAAAATCAAGCTGCTGCCCTTGCAGGCTCTCTTTTAATACCTCTTCTATAGATTCATTTTTCACATAAACACTTACCCGTTTTGCTCCCTGCAATACACGAGTATCGTAAAAAAATACATAACCCGTTTGTTTTTTAATTTCTTTAAAAACTTTCTCCAGCTTCTCATTCTTTACCGATAAGGTTACATTTTGTGCCAGCCCGCCTGCACTTGCAGTAAGACAGGCCGAGAAAAGTAAAATCGTTGTAATTTTCATCGCAAGAAAAATTTTTCTCCTGTTAGTGCAATGGCTTCTCTCCCGGAAGACCGGGTTCGAGGTCATAAACAACAGTGATTTTTTGATCAGTGCACACTGATGATAATTGGCCTTAAAATACATAACTTCGTTTTAGTTTTAGTTAAAAAATAAGTGATCTGTCCAGGATTTCTAAATTATTGGATAACTAAAATTATCTGCAGGGAAGTGGCTTCAACACTTTCCTGTTTTCATTTTGGCCATCTGTTAAAAAATGTTCTGTTTATAATTTATACTATTATTTATACTATTATGAATTACATTTTAATCAGGCAACACAATGAGTTCCCTTCTTTCTATTTTAAAATGCACTTTATTTTTTTCTAAAATTTTAATCACCTCCGATAAACTTAAATCTCTTTGTATCTCTCCCACAAATTCACGTGGCTGATTATTTCCTTTATAAACCACATTCACATCGTACCAGCGCGATACCTGTTTCAATACATTTTGAAGGCTGGCATTATCAAACTGGAAATAGCCATTTTTCCATGCCATTACTATATCTAAATCTACATCGTTCACTATTTTTACCTCCCTATTCACCCTGGCCTGCTGGCCTGGTTTCAATAATCCGGTTGCATTTCCATTATTTATTTTTACCGACCCTTCCAGGAGTGTTACTTCAATATCATGGCCATCATCCTCAAAAGCATTTACATTAAAATGCGTTCCCAAAACTCGTATATTCATAGAACCGTTATTGACCATAAATGGTTTTGAAATATCATGGGCCACTTCAAAATAGGCTTCCCCGGTAACAGAAACCTTTCTCTCATTGCCAACAAATGCAATAGGATAGGTCAACGCAGAACCCGCATTGAGCCATACTTTGCTGCCATCAGCCAAAATCATATTAATAACTTTACTTCCCCTAGGGTTCGACAAAGTATTGTATTCCATTCTTCCACTTATTTCCCCCGAATTTTTCTGGTAGACGATTTCACCTCCGGGAAGTTTCACCAATTTTACATTGCCCTGAACTGCCAAAGCACCATTGCCAACGCTATCCAAAAATACCTTCTGCCCGTTTGCAAGAGTTATTGTTGCCCTGCTTGATTGAGGTGCCTTTATGTCGCCAGGCAATACTTTTGCAATTTGAACCGGCTTCGGTGTTTTATTAAAGAACAGAAAATAACTAAAACCACCCAGCAACAAAATAATAGAAGCAGCAGCCCACCAGCGTGGACGACGTAATAAAAACACAGGTACTTTTAATTTTCTCGGCACATCATTTATTTGTTCTGTTATCCGGGCTTCAAGTTCCCTCTGCATGATATCCTTTTCACCTTCGCTCCATTGCCATTCTCCCGTTTCAATTAGCTGTTGATACCAACTCTCCACCAGTTTGGTTTCTGAAGGAGTGCACTTGCCGTCCTGATATCTTTGCAATAATTCCTTAGCCTGAAGAATATCCATGAGAAAGTAACGGGTTCTTTTTTTTTATAGTCCGGTGAAAAAGAAGAAGGGGGTATTGTAAGAATTAATTTTTTTTAACAGACGCAGAAAAAGATAATAATAGCAGCGGAGTTATAAATATTAGAGGGCATATCTGTCCTTATTACATTCAGTGCATGATGAATATGCTTTTTTACCGTTTCAACCGATATGCTCATGTACTCTGCTATTTCCTTATGGCTGAGATGCTCCAGGCGGCTGAGCTTGTAAACTTCCTGCATTTTGGGAGGCATGCTGGAAACAGCCTTACCAATTGATTCCTGCATTTCTTTCCATATCAGCTTCGATTCAGGATTTGTGGGAAAGTTATTTATTTGCACTTCTGTAAGCAGGAGCAGATAATCGCGGCGGGTAATATTTCTTTCAATATAATTGATGCATTTATAACGAACACTTGT
>DATCWN010000349.1:0-2170 GCA_036566285.1 Hanamia sp. | reverse complement strand
GCTTATTGAAAATGAAAAAGCATTGGTGCTTTCTTCCGGATACTTTTCCTTCTTTTTGCCAGGTTTTTATTTTCCAATAAATCTGTAATGCCTCAGGGCATCAGCCTATAAAATCATGCCACAGAAATACTGTTTGCTATTTTATTTGAAAAAGAAAAAATGCCAAAATGTTTATCTCACTATACTCAAACAATTTCCTTAAAACAAGAGATACATTAAAATCGTTACTTTTGAAATATGAAAACAGTAACGCTAAATATACCTGACTCTTTAGATATGGACAATAGGGAAGTTGCTATGCTAGTGGCCACGCAGCTTTATGAGAAAGGCAAACTATCGCTTGGACAGGCCGCTGAAGTTGCTGGCCTTTCTAAGAGGACTTTTGCAGAATTATTGGGGAAATATAATGTTTCTATTTTTAATTATCCTGCTTCTGATTTATCGAGGGACGTTGCCAATGCCTAAAATAATTATCTCCGATACAAGCTGTTTTATTGTTTTATCAAATATTGGTGAACTTGACATTCTTCATAAGGTCTACAGCAAAATAATAACAACTATTGATATCGCTTCAGAATATGGCGAGGCGCTTCCTCATTGGGTAGAAATACAAAATGCCAGCGACAAATACAGGCAACAACTTTTAGAAATGCAAATTGACAAAGGAGAAGCAAGTGCTATTGCTCTGGCTTTAGAGAGTCCGGGATGTACACTAATTCTTGATGATTATAAGGCAAGGAAAATAGCAGAAAATCTTGGTATTGACATAACAGGGACTATTGGTGTAATAGTCAAAGCGAAACTTAAAAGAATCATTCCATCCATTAAGCCGTTCCTTGAAAAAATCAGAACCACTGATTTCAGGCTATCACCAGACATTGAGATTTTAGCCTTAAAAGAAGCTCAGGAATAAAGGTATCCTGCGTCAGGTTTCCTTCGGGAAAACCGACGCAGGATTTAAAATCCCTTAAAAAGATGACAGACTCACTGTGAACAATTAACCGGTTATTGTCCAGGTTCATTAAGCAACTCATTCGTTATTTCATCAAATTCTTTTTGATACTGAATATAATGTTCACCGGTGGCCGGGCCATCGAAGCCTGTATGAATTTTTCTGACGTTTCCTTTTTTATCTATAAAAATAGTAGTGGGGAATACCGTTATTTTATCAATCTGGGGCAGCGTTTTTTCTGTCCGTAAGGTATCAGAAACCGATACGCCGGTAATGAGTATCGGGTACTGGATGTTGAATCTTTTTATAAATGGCTGAAGCGCTTTTTGCGAAGCTTTAAAATCGGTAGTGCGTTCGTAAGCAAGGCCAATAAATTCAATGCCTTTGTTCCGGAATGTTTCAAAATTATCACCGATAAACTTTGCCTCGTCCATACAGTTGGGACACCATGAACCCATGATCTGTAACACCACTACTTTGTTTTTAAACTGCTTGTCATTGAGGGAAACTTTTTTTCCATTAATATCCGGGAAAATAAAATCTAATTTACCCGCATCCGGCTTTAAGTTGGTCAGTGTAAATCCATCCGGCAGTTTCGCGGTACTGTCTTTTTCAGCGGTCCATTCAGACGAGCCTTGTTTGCCTGAATACAATTTACCTTCTGAAATTTTATTTTCATTATCAATTTTCGCGGTAAATAAAAAGGCATTGCCTCCATCAAATCCGGAAAGGTAAAGACTATCGCCGCTTACCACGCCTTCAAGGAAACGATAGTCGCCTGAAGAATGCAGAAAGGTGCCGGTAAGATAAGAGCCGTTTTGTTTGAATTCGCCCACTGATTCAGAAACACGGTCATTTCCTCTTTGAAAATGAACCGCCCACCTGCCTGAAATATTATGAGAAGGGGAAGTAGTAACGGGAAAGCGCTCCTTTTGATTTAATGTAGCGGTGAAAGGCAGCGTTTGTATCCTGGTTCCATAATCTTTCGTCCATACGCCATCAAGATTTCCATCAGCATCTATCCTGGCGTTAAAAGCGGATGCAAAGAAAGGCAGTTGAATGAAAACAGAATCTTTTTTGGTAACAATCTTATCCACGAGCAGCCTGTCGCTGCCATTGATGATGTACAATATCTTTTTGCCAACGCTGTCTTTTACTATGGCGTTGAAGACAATTTGCTGGCCATCGGGCCTGCTAATGGAGAATTTATAAGTTCCT
>DATCWN010000307.1:0-2433 GCA_036566285.1 Hanamia sp. | reverse complement strand
CAATGCCATTTCTGATATCAATTCTGAAGATATAGAATCTATCAGTGTGCTTAAAGGCCCGAATGCCGCCGCACTTTACGGGTCGCGTTCCGCCGCTGGTGTCATTCTTATAAAAACAAAAACCGGTAAAAACCAAAAGGGGCTGGGCGTTACGGTCAATTCAAATACAAGTTTTTCCAACTTACTGGTTTTACCTTCTTATCAAAATTCTTTCGGGCAAGGTTCCAACGGACGCTTTAGCTATGTAGATGGAAAGGGCGGTGGCGTAAATGATGGCGTGGATGAAAGCTGGGGACCAAAATTAGATGGAAGCCTTATTCCTCAATTCTATTCAAAAGGAGAACCGGTACCATTTATTGCTCATCCCAACAATGTCCGGGATTTTTTCAATACGGGTTATACCTTTAATAATGGCATTGCCTTAGCGGGTTCTGATGAAAAATATGACTTTCGTTTTTCCTACAACAACCTAAAGCAAACCGGTGTCATTCCCAATTCTGACCAGGGAAAAAATTCATTTTCGCTGAATACCACTTACCGCGTTACTCCAAAGCTAACCTTGCACGCCATTGCAAATTATGTTCGCGATGATGCTGCCAATTTACCTGGCTCAGGTGGAAAAAGGTCAACCAGTACCATGTTGCAATTTACCTGGTTCGGCAGGCAAGTGGACATCAGTCGGTTAAAAAATTATATCAATGAAGATGGAAAAACTTTCAACTGGAACAACAGTTATTACAGTAATCCATATTTTGTTGCCTACGAAAATACCGTTGGCCAACGTCGCGACCGCATTATCGGAAGCGCAGAGCTAACTTATAAAATTGTTGATGGCTTAACGGCAAATCTTCGCACGGGTAATGATTATTATACCGACAGGCGGAAAATTAAAATAGCTTATGGCACCAACGGTACTCCTTTTGGATCTTATGAGGAAGATGCTTACACCGTAAGTGAAAACAATACAGAAGCAAGGCTGGAGTTCAACAAAAAAATTAGTAATCATTTTTCCCTGGATGTTCTGGGTGGAGGAAATATCAGGACCAGTAGTTTTGAAGAGAATGACCAGGTTGCCCCCAAATTGGCAGTGAACGGGCTTTATACACTTAGCAATTCACGCGATCCCCTGATCTCTTCTAATTATTTCAGTAAAAGAAAAATTTATAGTCTTTTTGGATCGGCTCAAATTGGTTACAGAGATTATGCCTATCTAAACCTGACAACACGCAATGACTGGTCGTCAACCTTACCAGCACTCAATCTATCGTATTTCTATCCTTCAGTGAATGGAAGTCTTATATTGACCCAGGCATTTGATATTAAGAGTAATACGCTGAGTCTTGCCAAGCTTCGCGGTGGCTGGTCAAAAGTAGGTAAAGATGGAGATCCATATCTGCTTATAAATACGTATAATTTTACCGCACCTTTCAATGGTAATCCCCAACAAAGCGCTTCGAGTACCAACCTGAAACCAGATTTAAAACCAGAAACCACCACTTCTTCGGAAGCAGGAGTTGAAGTAGGCTTATTCAACAATACCGTGCGCCTTGATGTAAGCGTTTATAACACTAACAGTATTGACCAGATATTAAGAATGGATGTAAGCCCTTCCACAGGGTACAGCAAGAAACTGATCAATGGTGGAAAAATAAATAACAAGGGATTGGAAGCTCAGTTGGGAGTAACTCTCTTTAAAAACAAACAATTTAGCTGGGATGTAGATCTGAATTATGCAAAGAATCATAGTGAAGTGGTGGAACTTGACAAAGAAGGCAATTTACAGAGCTATGTGTTAGGATCTGATCGCACGGTACAGGTGCTTGCTGCAGTGGGCCAGCCTTATGGAACGCTCTTCGGAAATGCTTATTCTCGCAATGAAGCAGGGCAGATCCTTGTAAATAGCAATGGGACGCCGATTATTAATCCCTCTAAACAATACCTTGGCAAATTTACTCCTGATTGGTTGGGAGGAATCAACAATAGTTTTAATTATAAGGGGGTTAACTTTAGTTTCCTTGTTGATGTCCGGGCTGGTGGATCTGTCTATTCAAATACCAACCGCACAGGAACTTATACCGGTGTGCTTGCTAGTACGTTACCCGGCAGAGATGCAGCGCATGGAGGCCTGAGCTATTATTATCCTGGCAATCAAACTTCCGGAAAAGCGGTTCAATTAACCAACGGCGCTACTGCACCAAACGGTGAAAAGGTTTATGATGACGGAAACATTTTTCCCGGGGTAACTGCGGATGGAAAAGCGAATGCTACCGTTTTACCCGCACAGCAATATTATAAAGGCTTTACCAATGTGGACGAACAGTTCATATATGATGCCTCTTATGTAAAACTCCGGGAGGTGAAATTGGGTTATACGCTTCCGTCAAAGTGGATCAAAAATATCGGGTTCCAGGGTGCCACAGTTTCTATTGTGGG
>DATCWN010000263.1:0-14656 GCA_036566285.1 Hanamia sp. | reverse complement strand
CCACCAGTTTTGTTTTATGAAATCTATTTTCAGCAAAATGAGTCTTAGTTTTTGTGCAGCAAAATTAGAGGTAATTGTTTAATAAATAAATTGTTTGCGGATTTACGATTTACGATTTACGGTTTTAGATAGAAGAGAATTGATTTTTAAAATCAAAAACAAATGCCGACAATTTTTTTAATCCAAAAATCAGGAGATCATTATTCATGAAATCTGATTTTAATCTTTCCACAAAAAAGGAAACAGCACTACCGCCAAAACAATTACCAACACATCAAGCCCCACCAGTAAAAGAGAAATCTGCACGAGCGCTCCTTCCCTGAAAGCCTCTCCGAAAGCTGACTTGGAAAGTCTTATCAATAATAATAATTGCGGGATAATAAGAGGGAAACCCAATATAGCCATGATGGCCGCATTCTGTTGCGCCTTGGCTGCAATAGCTGCCATTAAAGTAAATACCAGGCTTAGACTTAATCCTCCAAGTGATGCAATGCCAATAAACTGAAATTGATTGACCACCGGGTTACCCAATAAAATTCTAAATAAAATAAGGCTCACTAAAACCATCAGAAACATTACAATGGCGCTGTAAATTAATTTGCCTATAATAAAATTAACCGGGCTGGTGATGGAAAAAAAATAAAGCATGCGCCCTTTGCTTTCCTGCAAAAAACTTTTGGCTACTGCATTTACACACACAAACAATTGTATCATCCAGAATAATCCGTTATAGACAGTGCTGTCGGGCTGTCCCATTGCCAGATACAAAACAAAAATAGTGGAAGCTACATAAAGTAGTATTCCAAAAAAAGTATGCTGTTGCCGCAGTTCCAGCAAAAAATCTTTTTTTAATAAAATGAGGATTTTTGACAATTCTAAAATTTAAAAAAATTTTTTTAAGAATTAATTATACTTCTATGTATCTATCTTTTTTTACAAATTTATTTTCAACTATTTCAACTTCGCGCAAATCCTGCACCTCGGCTCATAAATATCTTTTTCGCCCAACAAAACCTGTCCGCCGGTATTTACTTTGCGATAGCTAACGTTAGCAATATTGCCACACACAACACAGATAGCATGCAGCTTGGTAATGTAATCCGCTACGGCAAGCAGGTTCGGCATCTGACCAAAGGGCTTTCCCTGGTAATCCATATCCAACCCGGCTACAATTACACGCATACCTTTGCAGGCAAGCGTTTCGCAAACATTGGCTATCTCATCATCAAAAAATTGCGCTTCATCTATTCCTACCACATCCACATCCTGGGCAAGCAATAAAATGGTTTGCGAATTATCTACGGGTGTTGAATTTATTTTATTTTCATCATGGCTTACAATTTTTGTTTCATCATACCTTGTGTCCAGAGCAGGTTTAAATATTTCCGCTTTTAAATGAGCAATTTCAACTCTTTTAAGCCTTCGGATTAATTCTTCCGTTTTTCCACTGAACATACTTCCACAAATTACTTCTATCCAACCACGCCGTTCACCTCTATAATTAGGTTCTATGAACATCTTTTGTATTTAATTATAATTTCAATTTGTAACTTAGCCCCTCCGAAGAAATCCTTTGGGCGAATTGCAAGGTTAAAATGATTTTTCGTTAAATCAAAAACAAACATTTTATTTCCTGATCTTTTCTAAATCTTCTTACATTATCTATCATGGAAAGAGTGTCCACACTCCTGAAAAAATTACAAAACCAACTTGATGAAAACTCATCAGCACAGGAAATGTTGCATACCGTACAAATTTTACAGGCAGAATTAATGACTTATTTAGAAAAAACTCCTGACCCAAAATTTGAAAAGGTATCCGTAATAATGCCTTTGGTTTTTAACATCAAAACAGAAATTACAAAAGCCGGAAAAGGTTCGGAAGAAAAAGTAATTGAAGTACTCCAGGTAGATGAAAAAGAAATTGAAGAGGAACTGGAGCAGATAAAAAGAAATGCCGAATCGGTAAATGCAATGGGAGCGCATACGAGGCCACAATTTTTATACGATCCTATTGAAGAGGTCCCCACTCTTTCCCACCAGGACCCCTTACCAGAAAATGAGAAATCCAGGAATGAACTACCTTTCGATTATCCCGAATCATTGAACGATCGTCTTAAAGAAGTAAAGATTGAACTTTCTCAATCGCTTACTTCGGCGCCTATAAAAGATTTGAGAAAAGCCATCGGAATCAACGACCGTTTTCTTTTTATTAATGAATTGTTTCGTGGCGATGAAGCCATGTATGAGCGGAGTATAAAAACCATTCAAAACTTTTCCATTTATGCAGAAGCAGAATTCTGGATAAGAAGAGAATTGAAAGTAAAAATCGGCTGGCTGGATACCGATCCCGTTGTAAAGCAGTTTGACCAATTAGTGAAGAGAAGATTCGCAGGAAGCTAAGAGGGCTCGAATTATTATTCATTTCCTACTCTAACCTTTGCCTTTCTTATTCCTTATTTATTATTTTTTATTTCTTATTCTTTCTCGTCAGGCTTTTGATCCTCCTCTCCTATTACCAGGTTGGCGCCGCCATCGCGGATAATTTCTTCCATGTTGCGGTCGTTATCAATAATCCCTTTTTCCTCAAGCACACGCATGTCTTTGGCATCTCTTAAAAATTCAGAAGCAAAAATGAATTCGTTCAATTTATCGTGTTTGCTGAATATAATTTCTTTATTATTTCCTTCCCATTCCTTTTTTCCCAGGTATAAGTAAAGAATATTTTCACCAATCTCCATCACACTGTTCATATCATGGGTATTGATGATCGTGGTCATGTTATTTTCTTTGGTGATTTCATGAATTAATTTATCAATAACCATAGAGGTTTGCGGGTCAAGCCCAGAGTTGGGTTCATCACAAAATAAATATTTTGGTTTCAATACAATGGCCCTTGCAATACCCACTCTTTTTTTCATACCGCCACTTATTTCCGCAGGAAATTTTTTATTAGTATCTTTTAAATTTACCCTTTCAAGCACGTCGTTTACCCGTTCCATTTTTTTTGAATGGCTCCACTTCGTAAACATATCCAACGGGAATTTTATATTCCGCTCCACAGTCATGCTGTCAAAAAGTGCAGAACCCTGGAAGAGCATTCCAATCTGCTGTCTCAGCTCTTTTCGTTCTTCCTGAGGCATGGTTGTTAAATCTTTTCCATCAAATATAATGTCGCCCTTATCTACTTCAAACAGGCCTACCATGCACTTTTGCAAAACCGTTTTACCACTTCCACTGGTACCAATAATAAGATTGGTTTTACCGGTTTCCATCACGGCGCTTACGTCTTTAAGTATTTCTTTATCCCCAAAAGATTTGCTGACATTTTTTATTTCTATCATAGAATTGCAATTGTGGATGTAAACTTTTGTTTTTTTAAAATTCTTTTTTTACAATAAAAAGAAAGCGAGCACATAATCTGCAAATAAAATAAGTATGCAACTGGTGATTACCGCGGTGGTACTCGCTCTTCCAATTTCCAATGCGCCACCTTTTACATTATAGCCGTAAAAAGAAGAAATGCTGCTGATGATAAAAGCAAACGTATAAGCCTTTGCCAGAGCGAACCATACATTTTTAGAAACAAATTTTTCTGTCAATCCCCTATCAAATGTATCTGCTGAAATAATGCCTCCCAGGCTGCCCGCAAGCCTTCCTCCATAAATACCCAGAACCATTGAAATAACCACCAATAAAGGAATGGTGAGAAGCGCGCCCAATATTTTAGGCATCACCAAATATGATTTTGTATTGATGCCCATGATTTCCAATGCGTCTATTTGTTCACTCACCCGCATGTTTCCCAGTTCGCCTGCAATCTTACTTCCCACCACACCCGCCAAAACGATACACACCAATGTGGGCGCAAATTCCAGTATTACCGTATCACGAACAATCTGCGCAATGGCTTCCCGCGGGAACATCGGATTGGTAAGTTGATAGGCAGTTTGAACAGCGCTTACTGCCCCCATAAAAATAGAGATAACGCATACTATTCCTAAAGAACCCATACCAATTTCAACTGATTGATGCATGAATTCTTTCCAATACATTTTGAGATTTTCAGGCTTGGAAAACATTCCTTTCATCATTATCATGTAGGCACCAATGGTAGATAATAATTTCATTTTACAAAAAATTTGCGATTACTCTTCGGTATTCTGTTTTTTTGATTTCCTCCATCTTTTCGTAGCAACCTCTTCTCTGTTGCTTCTCCGTTTGCATTTTATCTGTGCATCTATTACCGCTATCAGCACCATATTATAGATGCTGCGTACGTGGCTTCCTAATTGTAAAATATGAACCGGTTTATTAAGCCCTAACAAAATAGGCCCGATGAGATCAGCACCGCCTACTTCCTGCAAAAGATTATAAGCTACATTGCCTGCGGCAAGATTTGGAAAAATGAGCACATTCACATCATGATTCACCAACTCGCTGAATGGATAATTGTCTTTTAAAATTTCTTTATTAAAAGCAACATTAGCCTGCATTTCACCATCAATAATAAGCGAAGGCTCTTTTTGTTTTACTATTTCTCTGGCACGCGCTACTAATTTGGCTTCGGGAGAATTACTGCTGCCAAAATTAGAATAACTCAACATGGCAATGCAAGGCGTAATTCCAAAAGTCTTTACTTCCTTGGCAACCATTAAAGCAATGTCCGCCAGTTCTTCGGCAGTGGGATTAAAATTGACAGTGGTATCCGCAAGAAACAGGGGCCCTTTCTTGGTCATGATAATATACATGCCTGCCACTTTTTTCGATTCGTTTTCCAGACCAATAGTTTGAAGAGCCGGGCGAATGGTATCCGGATAATTTTTTGAAAGCCCGGAAATCATCGCGTCTGCTTCACCGGTTTCCACCATCATGCATCCGAAATAATTTCTGTCCCTCATCATTTTTTTTGCCTCATAGTAATTGAATCCTTTGCGTTGCCTTTTGGCAAAGAATAACTCTCCAAATTCTTTTCTTTTTTGCTGCGCTTCATCACTTTTTGGATCAATGATGGGTATATCGGACAGGTCTATCCCATTATCTTCAGCTATCTGCAATATTTTTTCGCGATTACCCAAAAGAATCGGAAAAGCAATTCCCTCGTCTTGCGCAAGCTGAACGGTTTTTAATATTTTTGAATTTTCTGCTTCTGCGAAAACAACTTTCTTTGGATTTTTGCGCGCTTTTGCCCCAATCACCCTCAATAACTGATTGTCTATTCCCAATCTTTCATTAAGCTGGTTTTTATAAGCCTCCCAATCAGTAATAGGAAAACGGGCAACACCACTTTCCATCGCGGCCTTTGCAACCGCAGGCGACACCGTGGTAAGAAGGCGGTTGTCCAATGGTTTTGGAATAATATAATCAGGTCCGAAAACAATATTTTTTTCATTATAAGCCATCATCACAATGTCTGGCACAGACGATCGTGCTAATTCTGCCAAAGCCCTCACTGCAGCCAGTTTCATGGCTTCGTTTATTTGCGTGGCCCTTACGTCAAGGGCGCCGCGAAAAATATATGGAAATCCCAAAACATTATTCACCTGGTTGGGAAAATCGCTTCTTCCGGTAGCCATGATCACATCTTTACGAACGGCAATTGCTTTGTCGTAAGTGATCTCCGGATCAGGATTGGCCATCGCGAAAACAACAGGATTCTTAGCCATGCTTTTTACCATTTCCTGCGTTACGACATTTCCCACACTCAAACCAATAAAAACATCTGCGCCTTTCATGGCATCAGCCAACGTAAGGTCTTTGTTTTTTAAAATAGCAGCGAACTTCTTCTTGGTTTCATCAAGATCTTCGCGTTCGGTATGTATAGCGCCTTTCCGATCGAACATGATAAAATTAGAAGGCTTAGCTCCTACCGCCACATAAAGCTGAACACAAGCCATAGCTGCTGCGCCGGCACCATTTACTACAAACCTTACACGATCAATTTTCTTCTTCTGAATTTCGAGGGCATTTAATAAAGCGGCGGCGCTTATGATAGCAGTACCATGCTGGTCGTCGTGCATAACGGGTATCCGTAAACGCTCTTTTAATTTTTGCTCAATATAAAAGCATTCAGGCGCTTTGATATCTTCCAGGTTGATGCCACCAAAAGTTGGCTCCAGCGCCGCTACAATTTCTACTATTTTTTCAGGATCTGTTTCATTGATCTCAATATCAAAAACATCAATATCTGCAAATATTTTGAATAAAACCCCCTTGCCTTCCATAACAGGCTTGCCTGCCATGGGTCCAATATTTCCCAGGCCCAAAACCGCGGTGCCATTGCTGATAACGCCTACCAGGTTGCCTTTAGCGGTATATTGATAAGCAGCTTCAGGGTTATCATGAATTTCCATGCAAGGCAATGCCACGCCGGGTGAATAAGCCAATGAAAGATCTCTTTGTGTTTTGGTAGCCTTTGTGGGAACAACCTCAATCTTTCCCGGCCTTCCTTTTGAATGATAATCAAGTGCTTCCTGTTTTCGGACAATTTTTTGCATACCTATTTATTAAACCAACGCCCCGCAGGGCAAATATTTTTTTAAGAATAAAAAGTAAAGATAACTATTGTAGCCAATTCAACTTTAAGGACTGATTCCAAAGGTCAAACCGCAGGTCGGCACCAGTTGTAATCAAAATGGAAAAACTTATGAGGAGCTTATCTTAAAGATATTTAGTTCTCCGCCGTCTGACCTACGGTATTTACAGCTACTCAGGGCAGCCCGTTCGCATGTACAGAAACGCCGAGCCACGCCATAATACCCATCCCGTTTTCAATAGCTTTTTCATCAATATTGAAGGTAGGCGTATGCACTCCGGAGCTAATATTTTTTTGAACATTTCCTACTCCCAGCCTGAAAAAACAAGCCGGCATCAAATGAGAATAAAAAGCAAAATCTTCCGCACCCATGCGCATTTCCGTTTCTTCCACATCTTGCTCACCGGCAAACTCCTCCGCTTTTCGTTTAGCTATGTCCGTTAGTACTACATCGTTTAAAACAAAAGGATAGCCCACATCTATTTCTACATCAATTTGTGCTCCGGAAATATCACCGGTTCTTTTACAGATATTTTTGATAAGCTCATGTGCCTTAAATCTCCATTCTTCATTCATTGCCCTGAAAGTACCCATGAGCTTTACTTCCGAAGGAATTACGTTGGTGGCATTGCCGCCCTGTATGGAAGTAATAGAAAGTACTGTTGGATTAAAAGGATCGTTCATCCGGCTTACCACCTGCTGAAGATTCACCACCAAATGTGAAGCGGTGAGAATAGTATCTGCAGTAAGATGCGGCGCGGCGGCATGTCCGCCTTTGCTTTTTACAGAAATATAAATTTCATCGGCGCTCGCCATTACCATTCCCCCGCGGAAACTTAATTTTCCTACTTCAAGATTGGGATGCACATGCAATCCGAAGATAGCCTGTGGTTTTGGATTCTCGAGTACGCCTTCTTTTATCAAGAGGCTGGCGCCGCCAGGATTTTTTTCTTCTCCCGGTTGAAAAATTAATTTGATGGTGCCTTCCCATTCTTCTTTTAATTCGCTCAGAATTTTTGCAGCGCCGAGTAAACAAGTTGTGTGCACATCGTGCCCGCAGGCGTGCATGACGCCTTCATTTTTTGAGCAGTATTCTAATTCATTTTGTTCTGTTATTGGTAAGGCATCCATATCTGCACGAAGGGCGATAATTCTTTTTTCCGGATTTTTTCCTCTCACGATTCCAATGACCCCGGTAGTCGCCATCACTTCAAAATCAATTCCATACTCCTTTAATTTAGCCTGCACATATTTTGAAGTTTCAAATTCCTGGTAACTCAATTCCGGATGAGCATGCAGGTGGTGGCGGATTTCAATAAATTCTTCTGCGTAATTTTTAGAGAGTTCCTTTATTTTTTCTTTCAACATGGAGTGATTACAATTTCACCAAAAGTAAAAAGAGTTTCGTAGATGAAATTTTTTTACTCAAACTATCCATTTTTATTTTCAATCATTTTCATAAAACCCAATACATACATCTTCGATCTATGCTGTTGGCTATTCTAAAAGCAAAAATCCGGATCCGGTGAAATGAACCAGATTATGCAAATAACTTTTGCAATCTTAGTTTAATGATTTTTTCTTGCTCTGCTGCAGCAATCATCAATTCATCATGAGGGTTGTTGTAGAGACGTTGCTGTAAAATGGTAAGCATTTCCTCAGCGGATTTTTCAGTGTCAGAAACTATAAAAATATACCCGAAATTTTCTTCGTATTCTTCATTGGCTCTGGTTAGTTGTCCCAGAATTTGTGGAGAAGAATTCTTCAATCCGGCCCGCTCGTTGCTTGCATAGTTAGTAATCTCAGGAAACATTTTTTGAATGGAATACATGTCGCCGATCTTTGGATGATGTTCAAATGCTTCAAGCCAATCAGCAGCATTGCAATCATACCATTTCTCTTCAGCATATTCCAAAAGATCTACAAGATCCTCTACCGGCAGAATTTCTATCATGCTTTTTACCCATGCGGCAGAACCACAACAATTAAAGAGTAGCGCTTTCTTTTTTTGATTATCCAGATGGTCAAATTCTGCTATAGTCATTTGTTACCCGTTTTATTCCAACGTCATTTTGAGAATAATCTTTCTCTTTTTGATTTTTCGGAAGAACGAGCCAATCGACGTATAAAATTATCTGCTACTTCCGATACGACTGCAATATCATCAATTTCTACATTTTCCAAAGGATTATGACTGATACCTTTAAAACATTTTACAAATAACATAGCTACAGGCGCCACCTGCGAAATAGTTACGGCATCATGCCCGGCGCCACTTACCAGCTTCACCACTTCAATATCTCTATCTTTAATGGATTTTGACAACAGCGATCTCAGGTCATGGTCGCAAACCACGGGATCTGTTTCCTGGATCAGCCTCCATTCAAAATAAATTTTTCTTTTCCGGCAAATTTCTTCACAAATTTTATTCATGGCTTCATAAGCATCCGATAATAATTCGGCATCCGGGCTTCTTAAATCAAGGGAACAATAAGTGCTTCCGGGTATTACATTAATGGCAGAATTGGGCACATTGATTTTACCAACGGTGGCTACAATATTTCTTTTTTCGTGCAATGCATATTCTTCCACTGCTACAATAAAATGAGCAGCTGCACATAGAGCGTCCGCGCGCATATTCATAGGCACCGTGCCGGCGTGACCGGCTTCGCCAACAAAATTGATTTCAATTCTTTTTTGCCCGGCAATAGCCTTCACCATTCCTACAGAAATATTTTTTTCAAACAAAACCGGGCCTTGTTCAATGTGAATTTCCAAATAACCCAGCCATTCATTAACCGGTATCCTGTCTTCTGCAAGCCGCGTAGCATCATGTTCCATCGTTTCTAAAACCTGCGATAACGTATTTTCATCGTCATCATTTATTTCCAATAAATGATCATCAAAACATCCTGCCACCACTTTACTTCCCAAATAAGCGGCATGAAAACGAACACCTTCTTCTTCACTAAAAGCGATGATTTCTATATTAAAAGGCAACTCTGATTTTTGCGCCTGGATATTTTCTACAATATCCAGTCCTGCCAAAATACCAAGTGCGCCGTCGTAATTTCCGGCATTAATTACCGTATCAAAATGAGACCCTATCACAAATGTTTTTGCATCGGGATTGGTGCTCCGCAGCCTTCCTCTTATATTGCCAATATTGTCGGTATAGGTTTGCAAACCGGCTTCCTGCATCCAAAGCGCAATTTTATTACTGGCATCCATAAAAGATTTGGTGCCAAAAATACGGCTGAGCTGGTGCGCGTCATCACTGCATGATGCGAGTTCCATTATCCTGTTTTGAATTTTCTGCGCTCTGCCTGAATAGTCCTTCATTTTTATATTATTTTGATACGAATTATTTTTTACGACCAAACCAGGAAGGTTTTCGGAAAGGTCTTCTTTGGTTACAATCTTCAGTTAAACCTTCTTGGTTTTTAAAGAAGGTTTACAATCATCTCACATCTTCCCTCTCTTCCACCACTTTTATTATTGCGTTGTTAAGCGCCGCATTAATCATAACCTGGCAGGACAGACGAAAAGTATCTTTCTTCAGCGCACATTTATTCAAGGTACTTTTTTCATTTCTTTCCATCGGTGATAATGCATTATCGGTTTCTATTTCTATTAAACAGGTACCACAGCGGCCAATACCTTTGCATTCGCCAAAATCTTCCACGTATATTTTTTCATTGATGAGCACCATCAGGTTGCGAAACTCTCCCTCGTAAACATTTACGATTGTTTCTTCTCCGAAATAAAGTAAGGTAAAAGTTATGTCCCGTGGATGTTCTGTCATTCTATGTTTGATGTACGATGTCTGATGTACGATGTAATTATTTGTCGCCGGCTATTATGCATTTTACAACGATTTATTTTTTCCAAAATTCATCTTTATAATTATCTTTCAAAGGCTCCACGGAAATTTGGTTTCCAATAGTTTCCAATTGCTGTTTAGTTAATTCTTTTTCCAAAAAGGGGAACAATTTTCTTTCCTCGTAACGCACATGGTCATCCACGCTATCGGCCAATGCCGATAATTCATCATATTGATGTTCCGAATCTGAAAATAAAATATTATGAATAGCCCTTTTTATCGCTACATGGTCATCAATGGCTTTCTCAACTTTTTTATGATGCTGGCCTGCAAAAAGAATTTCTTCTTCTTCCTTGAAGTGAGGATTAAAATGATGTTCTAAAAAATATTCCAGGTACTTTGTCATCCTTTCAGTGGAAACATGATGCCTGATACCTTGTCTTAATTTCCAGCAAAACATCAAGCTTGCATGATGATCGCGTGACAACTTCGCAATATTTTCATTTCGTTTCACAGGCTTCTTTTCCATAACAATCAGTTTGGTTACCGGAAGCTGCAAAGATACTTATGAAAATGGTATTAGTGCCAGCACGGGGTTTCAGGAATGAATAATCAGTTGAGAAACCTACTTACTTTTCGATTGCCTGTAAATGCCGGGGAGGCTCCAGTGGTACCTTACAGCCAATATCCGTGCAAGAACTATGAATATTATGCAAAGCGCTTCTATCAGTCCAATCCCCGAAGAAGTTTGTAACAAAAGAAAATAAATACTGCCGCCTAATATACAAGCGGTAGCATAGATTTCTTTTTGAAAAATAAGGGGAATATTATTTAAAGAAATGTCTCTGATCACTCCGCCGAAACAAGCGGTAACGGTTCCCAATGCAATACATATGGCAGGATGAAGGCCAAAAGCGATTCCCTTCTGAATGCCAAGTACTGTAAAGAATCCCAAACCTATGGAATCAAAAACCAATAATGTTTTTTGAAAATTCTCAATCGTTTTATTGAAGAAAACTACTACGGTAGTGGTTATTAAAATGATAATGCTGTAATTGATATTTTTCATCCAGCTAACGGGAAGGTCGCCAATCATCATATCGCGTAAGGTGCCACCACCAACGGCTGTAACAAATGCAATGATAAGAATGCCGAATACGTCAAGCTTTTTTTGCATGGCAGCAAAAACGCCTGAAACAGCAAATGCCACTGTTCCTAAAATATCAATGAGCTGAAGGAATTCATATTTCATCGGTTACCTCGCGGTTTGAAAAAGGAAAAATATTTATAAAGAAAAATAACATCAGGCAATTTTTTAGAGCCACTTTAAACGATGTAATTTAAAAGAAAATTTCTTTAAAATCCTTTCCTCAACATATCCGCATATTCATTGGGCAGTTCGCTTTCTTCTATTGCCTTTGCTGCTTTTTCCACATCATATTCAAAACGGATAAATTCTACGCGCAAACTTTCTCTATCGAGTTTACTGGTATTGTCGTTGATAGTCAGCATCACATAACATCCCCGTGGATCACCATCTTTTGGCTTGCCCACAGAGCCTATATTGATGGCATGACGATAAGCAGGAACGCCTTCTTTATCATATTCAAAAATGCGGTGATAAGGCTTGTGGGTATGCCCAAACAGCAGCACATCGGCATAATACGTTTCCATAATCCGTATCATACTTTTTTCATCGCGGTCTTCAAAAAGATATTCATTTATTTTCCGTGGACTGCCATGTACCAATACTAAAAACAGGGAGTCATTATTTAGTTTGTATTCCACATGAATATGTGCCGGCAGGGTTCTCAAATAATTTCTTTCTTCCTCTTTTATGATTGCATTAGTGAAAGAGATAGATATTTTTCCCATTTCTTTTTCATGTTCTTCTTTGTAGGCACAACCGCAATCATCGCTGCTTCTGCCAATACCAAAATCATAATTTCCTGCAATCACGGGTATGCCCCTTCTTCTTATTTCATGGATCACTTCATTGGGCCAAATGTTGTAGCCAACCAAATCACCAAGGCAATAAACCACATCCGCTTGTTGTTCGTCAATACTTTTCAAACAAGCTTCCAGGGCAGGAAGGTTGGCGTGGATGTCACTAAAGAAGGCAATTTTCATGGATTACTTTTTATGTTTAATTACAACAATCAGTACCGCAACATGCCAATGGTTTTTCTGCATAAACAGTAATACTATAAATTCCGGTTCCTGATTTTTTGAAAGAATTTATTTCTTCTCCCGATAAATAATTACTTAAAATATCATCTGGTAAAACAATGGCTTTTTCTTTTTGAACATTTACATTAATAAAGCCATTTTTATCAATCATTTCTAAATAGGCCTGCTTTTGAATAGCGCCGGACACGCAGCCCGCGTACATTTCAGCGGCATCCTGTATATTAGCGGGAAGCGAGCCAACCAATACAATATCAGAAATACTGAAATGGCCACCGGGTTTTAATACCCTGAAAATTTCTTTGATCACTTCATCCTTATTGGGTACCAAATTTAATACGCAATTGCTTACGATTACGTCCGCAACGTTGGAAGTAACCGGCATTTTTTCAATATCCCCGAGACGAAATTCTACGTTATTAACTCCTCTTGCTTCCGCATTGGTTCGAGCTTTCTCAATCATGGCAGGCGTAAAATCAATACCAATTACTTTTCCTGTTTCGCCCGTTTCATGGCGGGCAATAAAGGCATCATTACCCGCGCCGCTTCCTAAATCAATAACTACATCTCCGGGTTTAATTTTTGCAAATTGCGTCGGCAATCCGCAACCCAATCCCAAATCCGCATCAGGATTGTATCCTTCAAGCGTATTATAATCATCGGACATAATGTTATACACTTCTGTACTACAGCAACCTGAGCCGCAGCAGGATGATTCATTGGTTTCTTTATCCTGTAAAGCAATTTCAGAATATTTCTGCTTTACAAGTTCTTTTAAATTTTTTTCCGTTGACATGATATGTATTTTTTAATGTTATCGTTGTTTTGCGATTGACCTGATAAAAAATCAGCAGCACTTATCGGCGCCTTTATAAGAATCAAAAAGCTGATCCAATCTTTCTTTCGCAGCCTTCCATTCCTTATCATCAATACAGTAACAAACTTTTGCCCCATCAATATCCCCCTTAATCAATCCTGCTTCCTTTAATTCCTTCAAATGCTGAGAGACAGTGCTTTGCGACAAAGGCAACTCATCTACAATGTCGCCGCAAACGCAGGCTTGTTTCTCTATTAATAATCTTAAAATAGCAATTCTTGCCGGATGGCCCAATGCTTTGGCATACTTTGATATCCGGTTATCCTTTAGCGTAAATTCTTCTGATTTTGTAATACCCATATTCTTACTATTTCAATCGCAATATTACGATGTATTTTTATTTTCACAAAAATTTTCTTTTATTTTCCGGAATCAATAAATTCTTACAATGTAGCTAATGTAATTTCGTAGCATTGGAGAATAATTTTGAAAAAGACTATAAACTGTATTTAATGGAAGCCAATTATAACACCGTAGAATTTAATTCGATCATAAAAAACAGGCGCACTATTTTACCGCCTTTGTACGAGAAAGGGAAGGTCGTGCCTGATGAAATTATCTGGCAGATATTGGAAAATGCCAACTATGCACCGAATCACAAACATACTGAGCCATGGCGTTTTACTGTTTTTACCGGAGAAGGGTTACAACATTTTGCGGAGCTTCAATCCTCCCTTTATAAAAAATATGCGGGTGAAAAATTCAAAGAAATCAAACTAAAAAAATTAATGGATTTTCCGTTGATGTCTTCGCATGTAATCGCGATAGGCATGAAGAGAAATATAGAAAATAAAATAAGAGAGATTGAAGAAATAGAAGCCACAGCCTGCGCTGTCGAAAATATGTTTTTGACAGTAACGGCTTACGGATTAGGCTCCTACTGGACTACAGGGGGCATCACTTATTTCGAAGAAGCGAAATCCTTTTTTGATTTAGGTCCCGATGATAAATTACTTGGATTTTTTCATATTGGTTACGTGGCCAGGCCTGTTGGCGAAGGATATAAACGCGGGCCTATAAAAGAAAAAGTAAAGTGGATTGATAGCCACCAAGACACAAAGGCTTTAAGTTACACAAAAGATTAAAAAGAAGTAATCACAAAGATTTTGTATTAAGATCAAAAGATTCTCTTAGTGTTTCTTCGTGTCTTTGAGCCTTGGTGGCAGAAAAAATTATTTTATTTTATACCGGAACCCAGCATACAACAACCTTCCACTAACCGGCCCCCAAACCAT
>DATCWN010000254.1:0-6695 GCA_036566285.1 Hanamia sp. | reverse complement strand
CATAATGGCCTTTACCAAATCATCATCAAGCATTCGCTGAAAGTCTTTGATTCTTTCTTCATCCGTTCCGGCAAAAGTAAAATCCCTGGCCCCAACGGTGTTGCCTACACGAATATTGAAACCCCATTCTATCATTTTGTTAATGGCGGGCTGACATTCTTCAAGGCTTATATATCCTGAAGGGCACGTGATTCCAATCAGGTCTCCTTCTTTCAAATAAGGAGGTATTTTTTTTAAAATATCCGTTTTTGTTTTGCTGGAAAATGCAGTAGCTACGGTAGCCAAAGGAACTACTGTAGAGAGAAAGTCTTTTCGGTTCATAAATTAAAGTTAGAGAAATTGGCAATCGGGCATACATGTTTTTAAAGTGATGGCTATTGAAATAATCTCAGATTCTTTATTGGCGAATTGCCGGAAATGATATGCAGATGAAATTTTATTCAGCAACTATAAATAATAATTTATTCGACAAATTTTAAAAGCGCCTATTTTAAAAGCGCTTTTATTTTCTAAAACTCAATCTGCATAAAATCATTTTGTTTCTTTAAAAAAAGTTTTGGTCAAAAAGGTATGGCCGTACTGTGTTTGATTTCTCCCATTACAAAAATGCTTTTTACACTGCCGATGCTTTTTAAAGAACCCAGTCCACTCAATACAAATGTTTGATAAGCCGGCATATCTTTCACCAGTATTTTTAATAAAAAATCGTAATCACCGGCTATGTTGTAGCACTCTACTACTTCTGGCAGCGATTGAATTTCAGCAACGAATTTTTTACCGTTTTCATTGGTATGTTGCTTTAGAGAAACATTGCAAAAAACAGTTAATCCTCTATCCAATTTCTCTTTGTCAAGAAGCGCTACATATTTTTTGATGTACCCTCCTTTTTCCAAACGCTTTATCCGCTCATGCACCGGCGTGGTGGTAAGATGTAGCTTTAATGAAATTTCTCTATTGGTAAGATGGGCATCTTCCTGGAGCATTTTGAGAATATCCCTGTCAATAGTATCTGGCATAAGCAAAGGATTATTTTTCTTTCAAAGCTAATATATTAAGCAATGAAAGAAGTTGTGTTCATTTTGCTTTTTTTCTTATGATGCTTTTACATAAGACAAGTCGCTATACAAAATATTTAGTTTTCCCCGGAATGGCATGAGCGTAATAGCCTTCCCCATCGGGCATCACGGGAGGTTGGGCATTAAAATTAAATTCCTTCGGCATAATATCAAGTCCACTATTTAATGCAGTATTCCAGTCAATGATCTGTCCTGAATAAGTTGCTAATCTTCCGATGATGGCGGTAAGCGTAGCCTGCGCCCCTCTTTCCGCATCATGAAATTTATATTCTCCTTTTGCGATGGCAGCAAACAGTTCATCATGCTCGGTTTGATAAGGATTGTTTTCTTTCTTTTTATCAAACTGGTACAATACTTTTCCTTTGCTATCTGTTATCCTGCCGGCGTCGCAAAAAACCTTTCCCTTCGTACCGATGATTTGTTCATCCACTTTGCTGGCAGCGTCTTTCCAATGGCGGCACTGGCTGTTCATAAGCACGCCATCATCATAAGCATATTCGAGGCAGTGATGGTCGAATATTTCACCATATTCCTTTCCTGTTCTTACGGCTCTTCCGCCTGAACCTACTGTTTTCACCGGGTGTTTTCCAGTAAACCAGTTCATTACATCAAGATTGTGAATATGCTGCTCTACAATATGATCGCCGCACACCCAGTTAAAATAATACCAGTTGCGCATTTGATATTCCATTTCTGTGTATTCCGGTTTACGGGGCCTCATCCAAAGAGCGCCCTGGTTCCAGTAAACCTGCCCCGAAAGAATATCACCGATCATTCCGTCCTGCACGCGCTTGTATAGCTCCCTGTATGAATTTTGATAATGACGTTGCAGGCCCACCACTACATTCAGCTTTTTGGCTTTTGCTATCTCAGCAGCTTTCAGTACGCGCTGAATTCCCGCCGGATCAGTGGCAACCGGTTTTTCCATAAATATTTGTTTGCCCTGGTTTACGGCTTCTTCAAAATGGTAGGAGCGGAAACCCGGAGGCGTGGCCAATATCACTACATCAGCCAAAGGGATTGCTTTCTTATAAGCATCAAAACCTACGAATTTATTTTCTTCTTTTACATTAAGGCGTTTGGCGTTTTCACCTAATGCTTCTTTTATGTTGTTGTAACTGCTATCCAGCCTGTCTTTAAAAGCATCACCCATAGCCACGAGCTCTACATTTTGCTTTGTACGCAATGCCTGTACGGCGGCACCGGTTCCCCTGCCGCCACATCCTATCAGCGCAATTTTTATGGTACCGGCTGATCCGGAAAAATAATTAGCGCGTGAAATAAAAGGCATGGCCAGCATTCCGCCCGCTACAATTGAAGAGGTTTTTACGAATTCACGACGTGATTGAGAGTTTGTGTTTTTTTCGTTTCCCATGATAATTGTTTTGAAATTTATTTTGTTTAATTATTGAATTTTATAGAAAAAAATAATGCAGTCTTTCTTTTTTACGCTTAATGAAAATTTATTTTGGACTTAACATGTTGTCAAAAAATTGCTCTGCCTCTGCGGGCGTCGGCTGCTTTACCGGCCTTATAATCCGGAAGCCAATAAAAGGCGCATCGGCATTCCACCATTTACTTTTTGGAATCTGCGGATCGCGGCGGTTCCAGTCCAGGTTGGATTTAAGACGGGAAGCGCTTCTTAATTCTCCGGACTCATCTTTGTACGTGCCTCCTTTCAAAGTACGTGGATGTTTGGCATCAGGCTTCAGCCAGGGATTATCCGGCGTTATCTTCTTAAAATAGTTTTCATCATATTGATCCAATGTCCATTCTGCTACGTTTCCATAAATATCATATAGCCCCCACGGGTTAGGTTTTAGCTCGCCTGCTTTGTGGTATTTGTCCCCGCTATTGGCAGCGTACCAGGCATATTCTTTTAACCGGCTATTATCTGTTCCGAAAAAATATGGGGTTTCTGAACCAGCACGTGCCGCGTATTCCCATTCAGCTTCTGTAGGCAACCGAAAAAATATTCCGGTCTTTTTATAAAGCCATTTACAAAACATCAGCGCTCCATACTGGCTCATGCTATTGGCCGGGTAGCCGCCGGCTTTTCCCATACCCAAAGTAAGATCAATGTACGGTGGGCTTGGCCTTGTAATGGCATCCGGAATAGGCTCTTTGTCTTTTTCTTCGTCAGAAAAAATATCGTATTGATCAAAAGTAATTTCATAAGCGCCCATCCAGAAGGCGTCTATCTTTACTTTTTTCTGCGGTCCTTCATCGGACTTTCTTCCTTTTTCTGATACAGGACTTCCCATCGTAAATTCTCCTGCATTAACCGGCGCCATTTTTATTACTATACCGCTACCAGGAATCTGCTGATCGTAAGGTTTGAAATCCTGTGCTTTTCCTGATAGAAAAATAAAAATAAAACCAAAGGCGATTAAAATGATTCTCATAAACTTCATACACATTTCTTCGAAAAAAAATAAAATCATGGACTTTACAAATGCCCGTAAGTTAGATATTAATTTTTGAGAATAAAAAAATAAGAAATGAATCATTACGCTTTTTAAGATTGGACATGATATTTCAATTATTTACTTTTTGGTGCCATTTAAAAGCCAATAATGCGTTGCCATTTTTCCGCAAACAGATATTTTTTAAAATCCCTGCTTTGCCATGTTTTAATTTTACCCGGTTTCATTTCTATTATCAGCAAAGCGGTACCACGCTGTCGTTTTATAAGCCGCATTGCTTTTCTTATGGGAAGCAAACTACAGGCAGATGCCAGCCAGTCTGCCTGCGCACCAGTCGGGGCAATTACCGTTACGTTTCGTTGTTGGGTACTTCCCAAACCCGTGTGCGGATTGATGATATGCGAGTATTTTTTCCCATTAAACAAAACAAACTGATATACATCTCCTGAAGTAGCAACGGCCCGGTTTTTTAAAGAAAGCATTTTACCCATCAGCTTATAATTGCTTTCCGGCGCATTGATAGCTATTGTCCAGCCTTGCTTTCCGGGGGGTGGCTCGCTCATAGCAAGGTCGCCACCGGCATCCGCCAATGCATGTGTAATTCTGGCGGCGTTGAGGAAATCAACTACTTCCTGTGCAATGTATCCTTTGGCAATGCCTCCCAAATCGAGCAGCATACCGGGTTTTAATAATTTTACTTTTTTAAGCGCAGTATCCAGCAATAAATATTGATGCCCCACCAAAGCTAAACGTTGACGAAGAGTGGAATCATCCGGCAATTTCTTTTCTTTGCGTGCTGCCCGCCACAATTTTACCACTGGGCCAATGGTTATATCAAACATACCCTCACTGCTTAGGGAGGCTTCTTTTGATAATTGCAAAATATCAAATAGAGCAGTCGAGGCCGTTATCCATTTCCCTAAACCTGCTGAAGCGCTTAGCCGGTTAAGCTCACTGCTTTCTTCATAATCGCTGAAAACCATAATTAAGGAATCCACCAATGCGAAAGCCCTATGTGTTATAATTACCGCCTCTGTACTGTCAACAGCATAGAGTGTTATGGTAAATGGCGATCCCATTTTAGATTGGGTAAAAGAAAACTTTTTCAGCGGCTGGCCCTGGCAATCATTAAAAGATAAAAGAGTAATAATCCCTATTATTATCCACCGAAAGCCATGATTTGTAATCTTCATTATGATACTCTTAGGATTTACAAAAAATTCAATTATTTTTATCCGGTCAGCAATCATTTTATTTGAACCGAATATAATACCCAAAAATAATTTACAGCAGAACAATTTTTTGTGTTTAATGTTCTGCTATTTTTTTATCTATTTAAAAAAAATCCTTTTATGGAAAGAAGAAAATTTATTCAAAGCGGATTTCTTGCAAGTATAGCTACCATGGCCACGGGCGCTGCCACACTGGCTTCACCATCCAAAAGTATGGCTGAAAAACCTTTCAACCTAAACTATGCCCCCCACGCCGGGATGTTTAAAAATCTTGGTGGAAATAATTTTATTGACCAGATCAAATTCATGCATGATCAGGGCTTTCGTTCCATTGAAGACAACGGCATGGCTGGCAGGTCAGTGGAAGAGCAAACAAAAATAGGAGAAACACTCTCTAAACTTGGAATGGCAATGGGTGTTTTTGTGGTGGATAAAGGCGGTAACGGCGCCAACACACTTGCTGCAGGCAAAAAGGAATACATTGATATATTCTTAAAAGGTTGTCGCCAGGCAGTGGAAGTAGCCAAACGTGTAAATGCAAAATGGATGACCGTAGTGCCGGGCGATTTTGAAAGAAAACTTCCTGTTGATATTCAGACTTCCAACGTGATAGAAGCGTTGCGCCGTGGAGCCGAAATTCTGGAGCCGCATGGACTGATAATGGTATTGGAGCCATTGAGTGATACGCCCGATTTATTTCTTCGTGATTCCAGCCAGACGTATATGATCTGTAAAGCAGTAAACAGCCCTTCGTGCAAAGTATTGTATGACATTTATCACATGCAGCGTAATGAAGGCAATCTCATCCGGCACATGGAACTGGCTTGGGATGAAATCGCCTACATACAGATTGGCGATAACCCCGGGCGTAAAGAGCCAACCACAGGAGAGATCAATTATAAAAATGTGTTTAAATATATTTCCGGCAAGGGTTACAAAGGAATTTTAGGAATGGAACATGGCAATTTTAAGCCCGGCAAAGAAGGCGAACTGGCACTGATAAAAGCATACCGGGAAGTAGATAGTTTTTGAAACACATAATGTTTTAGATGAATCCCGATTATATACAGGCAATTTCCAAATAGTATTTGTTTTAAAGTCCTTTTAAGTGCCTGATCAAGTCATTTACCGGGGTTTCATTTTTGTAGGAAGCTATTAATTTTCCCTGCTTATTATAGAGAGCGGTAAAAGGCGTGTTTTGTAAATTAAAATAGTTTTTGAAAAAAAATATGGGCATTTCTATTCCTACTTTAATATTTGGATATTTTGTCGTTTGGTAATTTTTCTTGAAAGCGACTACTTCATTCAAAGGCTTAAAAGTAACCATTACTATTTGGGCCTTTTTAAAATCTTTTATGTTTTTAAAAACGGCATTCATTAAGACCTGGCAGTGTTCACAATCCGGTGCAAAATAAATAATAAGCACAGGCTTCTCATGTGATAAATTTTTAGAAGAAAATACAGTTCCGTTAGTAAGCTGCATTTTGAACGAAGGCATAGATTGAGCTGTAGCAACGTTTGAAGAAAACAAAATTGCGGAAACAATAATTAATACAAGATTCGAAAAAGATAGTTTGCTTTTATTCATAAATACGTATTTCATTTACAAGTCAGTTTTATTTGCTTATGTTTTTTAAAATAATAAATGGCGGCGAATGCTTCCAGTCAGCTTCGTGCTTCATCATAGCTGGTCCGATAGAAAAATTTCCCAGGATAAGATCCGTCTTTCCATCGCCATCAATATCTCCTGCATCCATGGTAAGCCATCTGCCGTTATTAGCTTCAGCAATTGAGTAAGGCTGGAAATCAAAACTCCCATTATTTTTTAAATATACAAAACCTTCTTCCGGCTGGCGGGCATAATCGGCAAAAAAAGATATAGTTGCTATATCAAGATCGCCATCCCCGTCATAATCTCTTGCAATGGCTTTGTAACATCCATTTATAGGGAAAAAATATTT
>DATCWN010000193.1:0-5540 GCA_036566285.1 Hanamia sp. | reverse complement strand
TAAGAAAAGATTCCGAAAAATAATAGCTATCCAACCTTTGCTTTTTCGATTGCCTGTATTTCATCCATTGCTAAAGCAGAATGAGAATAGGCGGCGCCTGCTCTCATCTCAGCAGCAATCCAAACGGCTTCCATTATCTCTTGTTTATTGGCACCCTTTCTCAATGCCTGTTCGGTGTGACTGTGAATGCAATATGGGCACTGCGTTACGTGTGCTACTGCTATGGCAATTAATTGTTTTGTTTTTTCATCAAGCGCTCCTGCCTTAAAAACCGTTTTGCTGAAATTGCGCCAGGCGTCCATTATTTCAGGAGCCGCTTGTACTCTCATCTCTGAATTTTCCCTTGTTGGGATTGAATACAATTGTTCACTTTTCATATCGTTATATTTTTTTTCTTGTTGAATAGGTTTCAGTATCAGGAATCAAGAATCAAGATTGGCCCACCAACTCATTTTCACATTTTCACATTTTCCAATTTTCACATTATTTACTCTTTATGCAAAAACTGTCTTAGCACATACTGCAAGATGCCGCCGTGCCTGTAATATTCAATTTCAATGTGAGAATCCATTCGTGCAATGGCTCCAAATTTTATTACTTTTCCCTTTTCATCTTTTGCAATAACCTGCACTTCTTTTAATGGCCTGATATCTTCGGCAATACCTGTGATGGTAAAGCTTTCTTTTCCCGTAAGGCCTAAACTTTTTGCAGTTTCCCCTTTTTTATATTGAAGTGGCAATACGCCCATACCTACCAAATTACTCCTGTGAATGCGCTCATAACTTTCAGCCAATACTGCTTTCACTCCCAACAAAAAAGTGCCTTTGGCGGCCCAATCCCTGGAGGAGCCACTACCATATTCTTTGCCGGCCAGAACCACCAGAGGCGTTTCGTCTTTCTTATATTTCATTGCCGCATCATACACCGACATCTCTTTATTTTTAGGTAAATAGGTGGTGTAGCCTCCCTCCTTTATTGCCAGTTGATTCTTAATACGCACATTGGCAAAAGTGCCTCGTATCATCACTTCATCATTTCCACGACGCGAGCCATAAGAATTAAAATTTTCTCTTTTTACGCCTTTGCTGATTAAATATTCTCCGGCGGATGAATGCTCATTATATTGGCCCGCAGGTGAGATGTGGTCAGTAGTAATGCTGTCTCCCAAAACCAATAATGCCCTGGCATTGTAAATGTCTTTTATGGGTTCTGCATGGTCCGAAAGATTATAAAAGAAGGGAACTTCTTTTACATACGTTGAATCTTTATCCCACGCATACAGCTTATCTTCCGGCACTTTCAGGTTTTTCCAGATTTCATTTCCTTCAAATATTTCTCCATAATTTTTTGAAAAATCTTTGGGAGAAAGTACCCTGGCCATTATATCATTGATCTCATCATCCGTAGGCCAGATATCTTTTAAATAAACCGGCTGCTGGTTAGGGTCATAGCTTATTGGCTCGTTGATTAAATCTATATCAACTCTTCCTGCTATGGCATAAGCCACCACCAGCATGGGCGACATTAAAAAATTCATTTTTACCTGCGGGTGTATTCTGGCCTCAAAATTACGATTGCCCGAAAGTACTGAAGCTACCACAAGATCACTTTCGTCCACGGCCTTTGCAATGTAGGGAGGCAGTGGGCCTGAATTCCCAATACATGACGTGCACCCATAACCAACAAGGTGGAATTTTAATGCTTCCAAATCGTCGAGCAGATCCGCTTTTTCGAGATAATCCGTTACTACTTTTGAGCCGGGTGCGAGGGATGTTTTTACCCAAGGCTTTGTATCTAACCCATGTTCTCGTGCTTTTCTTGCCACCAAACCCGCCCCTATCATTACAAAAGGATTGGAAGTGTTGGTGCATGATGTAATGGCAGCGATTGCCACGGAGCCGTCCGAAACTTCAAATTTTTCCTGTCCCAATGTTACCCAAACTTTCTTCATGCCGTTTACTACTTCTTCCTTTATTTCAGAATTTGGCGGCATAGGAGCTGAGGGATCTACGGGCTGCCCACCACCTTCCGCAAACCAACGGGATAATTGCTTATCCGGCGTTGTATATTTACGACCATAGTTCTGATCCATTAATTCAATAAACTTATTTTTAAAATTCTTTAATAAAATTTTATCCTGTGGCCTTTTTGGCCCCGCAACTGATGGTTCAATGCGGGAGAGATCCAATGTAACAGTATCTGTATAAGAAATATTTTCATTACCTGTGCGCCATAGCATATTTGCCTTACAATAATCTTCTACAAGTTTCACCTGCTCCTCCGAGCGGTTACTCTTGCGCATATATTCAAGTGTCTTATGGTCTATGGGAAAATAGGTGATAGTGCAGCCAAATTCAGGCGACATATTTCCGATGGTGGCCCTGTCGGGTACAGAAAGATGATCCAGCCCGGGGCCAAATACTTCTACAAATTTTCCTACTACCCCATATTTTCTTAAAAGCTCTGCAATATTCAGCACGAGGTCAGTGGCCGTGGATCCTAATGGAAGCTTGCCTGTCAATTTCAAACCAATCACTTCAGGCACAATGAAATAAAGTGGCTGACCCAGTATAGCGGCTTCGGCTTCAATACCGCCCACGCCCCAGGCCACCACGCCAATGCCATTTACCATGGGAGTATGGCTATCGGTGCCTACCAAAGTATCAGGAAAAACTTCAAGATTTCTTTCGATAACTCCCTTAGAAAGAAACTCCAGGTTTACCTGGTGGCAAATGCCCATGCCCGGTGGCACTACGCTAAAATTATTGAAAGATTGTTGTGCCCATTTCAAAAAAGAATACCGTTCCTGGTTGCGCTTGTATTCCTCATCCATGTTGTTTTTATAAGAATATTCGGTACCGAAATAATCTACCTGTACAGAATGGTCTATTACCAAATCCACAGGAATTAATGGATTTATTTCTTCCGGATTTTTTCCTTTCCTTGCTGCTTCAGCACGCAAAGAGGCAATATCAACAACAGCGGGAACACCGGTAAAATCCTGCATCAACACCCGCGCTGGTTTGAATGGAATGTCTTTATCAGAACCTTTGGGATTCCAATTAATGATGGTTTCCACATGATCTTTGGTTACCTGAAATTCATCAAAATTGCGAAGTGCATTTTCCAATAAAATGCGGATTGAGAAAGGGAGCTTGCTGACTTTATGGCCCTGCTTTTCCAGTTCGGGAAGACTGTAATAAGTAAAGGTTCCGTTTTTGGTGTTTAGTAGTTTCTTAATCTTATATAAATCTTTTGCCATAGTTGAGAAGGTTTAATTATTCTTTTGAAAATATAATTAGAAGGTAGGTTAGCCTTCCATAAATTCCATCGGTAAACTTGTTTCCTATGATCTATATCAAAGACAATAATTTGTAAAATATTGTTTTTGATTTTGTAAATAATCCGGTAATCAGTCACTCTTATCCGCCAACCATCACGATGCTTTAATTTCTTACAACCTGTGGACGAGGATTTGTTTCCAAGGCCAATATTTTTTGTCAATAGCATCAAAAAAGGAGGCGGTATTTTATCAAGCTGTTTTTTTGCAGATCGCTCAATTATTACGGCATAATTTATTTTGACCTTTGCTTTTTAATTTCTGCTACAGCGCTTCTCTATACGGAATAAATTCTTTGTCTGTGCGACTTTCCGTTTTGTCATAGGCCTTAATGTCTTCATAATCCTCCAACTCTTTCAACAATTTATCAACGTCACTCTTGTAAGAAAAACACCAATCTCCTTTCCTGCTTCATCTTTCACAAACCGGGAATTGATTGTTAGTGTTTTCATGACTTACTTTTTTAATAAACGATCAATTCACTTATGGTTTATCACTTCGTGAAAAGGTACAAAATATTAAGGTCATCCCCAAGTCCTATAGTTCTAATGCCTGGTTAGAAGTTATTGTTGTCAATCACTAAAATTCTTCTATTATAATCTTGTCTTTATCAACTCCAAGATTTTGCAGGTCTTTACTTATCGCTTCTATCATGGGGTCGGGGCCGCAGATATAAAAGTATTGGTTCAGGTCTTTTATTTTTTCTTTGAGATAGCTTTCATCTATTTTTCTGTTGTCATATTTTTCTATGTTTTCGTCTGTAAGGGTGTTTATAAAATTTTCACCCAACATGTTTTCAAACTCTTCTTTGAGGATAATATCTTTTGATGTCCTGTTGGAAAATATTAGTTTATTATTTCCAAGTTTTCCATCTTTATGCAATTGCCTGAAAATAGCGATGAATGGCGTAATGCCCGCTCCGCCTGCAATAAAAACGCCTTCGCCTTTGTAATGAATGGCGCCCCAGATATCATGCAATATCAATTCGTCACCCGCTTTCAATTTACCTAACTGGTTGGTAACCCCTTCGTGGTCATCATAAATTTTAATGGTAAATTCAAGATTGTCCCACTCATTCAAACTGGTAAAAGTGAAGGACCTTCTTTCTCCTTTCCACTCCGGAAGATTGATAACGATGTCTGTTGCCTGTCCGGGCGTAAACACATAAGCTTCCGGTTTACTTAGCTTAAATCGCTTTACATTATGCGTAACATTTTCTGCCGCCAAAATTTTTACTACATGTTCTTCATTTGGATAATCTGCCATTGATAAAAGTTTTAAAAGTTTAAAAAGCTGTTTTCTAAATGCCGGGGCATAAAGAGGTAACGTCTCTTTGAGTAATGATTTATTAAAAAGGTTACAATAAAAATGGGCAGCAATTATTTTTCCACCACATTTTTAGTAGGAATAATAAAGAGAGGTATGAAGCTTTTATGCAAAACTTTCTCGGCCACACTACCCATTAATATTTTATCCAGGCCACTACGGCTGTGAGTGCCCATCACAATTATATCGGCTTTTATTTCTTTGGCCGCCTCTAAAATACCTTCTCCGAAATCGCCATCTTTAATTATGGTTTGAATGGTTTCATCCCCCAGGTAATGCTTTGATTTATCAAGATAATTTTGGGCGGCTTCTTTTAATCCGGTAACAGCGTCCGTTTGAACAATATCCAGATTGCTGAAACTATCAAATCCCATTATAGGCGAATAGTTGAGCGATGAATAATAAGTGGCATCAGCTACCACATGCAGCAGGGTTACCTGTGCGTTCATTGATTTTGCTAATTCGTAACCGGTTTCCGCAATCTTTTGTGCAGAAGGATCGAAGTCTAATGCAATTAATACCTTTTTCATGAGAATATGTTTTTGTGATTAATGATTGCTACGATTCAATTACAAATTCAAACCAAAGTTTTTAATTCAATCAGCTTCTTCTTTCCTCATTCAGTTTCAGGATTCGTTTCAAAAAAATAATTCATTATCCGGATTTCAAAAATCAAACCTATTTCAATAAAGCTTTTGCTTTTGCTATTACATTTTCCACAGAAAAACCGTACTCCTTCATTATCTCATCACCCGGTGCTGATTCACCAAATTGAGTTACTCCAATTACATCCCCTTCATCCGTTACATATTTGGACCAACCTATTGGCGAGCCGGCTTCTACTGCCAACCTTTTACGAATATTTTTTGGTAAC
>DATCWN010000163.1:0-5911 GCA_036566285.1 Hanamia sp. | reverse complement strand
TCTTTTTTTCAACATATAATTCGTGTCCTGCTGTGCTCTTATAAAACCCATTGTAAAAGATTGAATCTGGGTTACTGCATAGATCCAGTTCTTCTGATTTATGATTTGTAGTTTACTGTTTTCAAGCGCCTGCAGGCATAGTTCAGTTGGCTTATTATCAAGGAAACTTACCAGTTCACTGCACCATCCGTTTTCCACTTTAAAATAAATGGTTCGCTCCTCTCCATTATTATTAATATAATATTGTCTCAAACACCCCTGGTCTATAAAGTAAACATACCTGGCTATATCTCCCGAACGAAAAAGATGTTCATTTTTTTTTACCTCTAATGGTTCAAATAACTGAATAAGCCTTGCACAATCTTTATCAGAAACCTTATACACTTGTTTCAGTTGATTTAAAAGCGGGGAACTGTCCATATACTGCAATGTAAAGATAATCGTGATGTCCGTAGTTGCAAACATACAGACAGCGCTCCTTTTAATTTTTAAGTATTCTACAGATAGCAGACATAAAAAAGACTTGATGGAAGATGAACTAAATTTTCCACTTGTTTCACCGTAGTTCAATCTATTAAGATAAAATCCGGCAGGGTATGTCAACTATTGTCATGGGGTTGTAAAAAAAGTTTGATGTTTTCTGTAACTAAATGGAATCCTATTCACTCTACTTTTTTAGAATACTTAAGCTGGGATGAATTCAGCATCCCGGAGATTAGTATTCATTCAAAAAAAAATAAAAATAAAAGCCATGAAAAAAAAGTTTATGATTCCTGCGCTGGCGCTGCTACTGATTGCTGCGTCTAGTCTTTTTAGTTGTAATAAAAAAGATATTGGTCACCTTCCTCCGGGTGAAGGGCAATTAAATTTACCTCCATTGGATCCGGCATTAGTTCAACAGGGTCAACAAGTATTTCGATACGAGACTTTTGGTGATGAAACATTTTGGACAGATGTGTTAAAAATGAACACAGTTATAGAAACCGGCGTAAGCCCCAAAACCGCTCTAAGTGTGGGTTTAAAGGTAGATGCCGAAGCTTTACCGGCCGCTGTTGTTACGGCTATTCAAAATGGGCAGGTTGATTTAGATGATCCTCAAACTACGCTTGCTCTTTTACAGCTTAATGCTGTTGTTGGGGTAAAAGGACAAGTAAGTCAAAACCCGGATGGTACTTTAAAGTTGGATAGAATGGGTATTACCTGCGCTCTGTGCCATTCAACAGTTGATAATTCTTTTGCTCCTGGCATAGGGAAGCGTTTGGACGGTTGGCCCAATAGAGATCTAAATCCCGGTTTGATTGTCTCATTGTCTCCGGCTTTAGACCAAAGCACGAAAAGTATTTACGCTTCCTGGGGGCCTGGCCTTTACGACCCGAGATTCAATCATGATGGCTTGAGTAACCCGGTTGTCATCCCACCTGCATTTGGTTTATATGGTCTTCCGAAAGCTATTTTTACGGGTGATGGAGATGTAGAACATGAGCCTACAGGACCTGTGGCTTATTGGAATAGATATGTAGCAGTTACCCAAATGCACGGGCATGGCTATTTTGCTGATGCACGCCTTAATAATTGGGTAGTTGATTACAGGCAAAATGATGATTTAGTAACAGATAAACTTCCTGCTTTACAGGCGTATCAATTTTCTATCTCAGCACCAACTCCCCCGGCTAATTCTTTTGATGCTGCTGCCGCTACCAGAGGAAAAGTACTTTTTTCAACAAAAGGGAAGTGTGCAAGTTGTCATTCCGGGCCTTTATTTACTGATGTTATTGACGGAGGAAAATTACATCCTCAAAGCGCATCTGTGGCAGTGGATAAAGAGTATGTGAAACGGTCGGCCACAAAGCAATGGAGAGTTACACCATTGAAGGGAATTTGGCAACACGCACCTTATTTTCACGATGGTTCTGCAAAGACCTTGAGTGACGTAGTGTCAAGATACAACCAGGTGAATAATCTTAAGTTAAGTGATGCTGAAAAGTCTGATCTTACTGCGTATCTGAAATCCCTATAAGGAATAATCTTACCTATTGCTTTTGTATTCACCTCTTTAGGGAAACCAAACCTAAAGAGGTGCTTTTTTTAATACCCACAGTTTTGATGTACACGAAACAGGCTAAAAAATGAAGCGTTTAAAAAAAATCCTATTCTCCACCCGTACCATGACGTTCCTTTTGCTTTTATATGGCATTTCCATGGCTGTTGCTACTTTTGTGGAAAATGACTATGATACACCTACGGCAAAAACACTCATTTACAATTCGACATGGTTTGAAATCCTGATGCTTTGGCTGATCGTCTTGTTTGCTGCAAATATTAAAACTTACCGCCTTTGGAAAAAAGAAAAATGGCCGTTACTGGTATTTCACTTAGCTTTTATTTTTATGTTCATTGGAGGTGCTATTACACGCTACGTCAGTTTTGAAGGGCAAATGCCGATTAAAGAAAGTCAGACCACCAATGAAATTATCAGCGATCTCACTTATTTCAAACTGAATGTCAGCGATGGAAAGAAAACACTCAGCTATGACAAATACCCCTACCTGATGTCTTATTTTAATGCCAAAGACACCAGATGGCCGTTCAAAAGAACCTTTAAACAAGATTACCAGTTTGACAATAAAGTTATTTCTCTCAAAACCCTTGACTATATTCCGTTGGCTAAAGATTCTGTGCAAACCACGGAATCAGGAAAGAAGATGCTCAACATTGTATCTATAGGACAGGGAGGTAGAGAGAATAATTATATTTCCGAAGGTGAAATCAAAAACCTCGATGGAACCATGTTTAGTTTTAATAACCCGGTCCAGGGCGCGGTTCAACTAATGGAAAAGGAGGGTAACATGATGATTTATTCCCCCTTTGATGGACAATATATGTCCATGCAAGGACAGCAAATCGGCGTAGTAACCGATTCTGCATTATTGACGCAACATTCGGGAAAAATTAAAGCGAATGAGTCTGCTATACTAAATTACAGGACGCTTTACACCATCAATAATACCAGTTTTATCATTCCTAAAAGCGCTTTCAAAGGAAAAATAATCTATTATCATGGGGACAAAAACAACCCGGTAGACAAAAATCTTTTGGGAGTGATTCAGTTAGAATTAAGCTCAGGAAATGAAAGTGATACGCTGTTGATCAAGGGTGGGAAAGGCGTTACCGGATTCAGCAAAACCGTAAGAATCAATGAGCTGAATGTCTCTTTGGGATTTGGTTCCAAGATACTTTACACACCTTTTTCTTTACGTTGTGATGATTTTTTGCTTGACCGCTATCCGGGGTCAAATAACCCTTCGTCTTATGAAAGTAAGATAACAGTCATTGATAAAGGAGCGGAGAAACAGCATCATATTTATATGAATAATGTGATGGACTATGGGGGATACCGGTTCTTTCAGGCAAGTTATTTCCCGGATGAAACAGGAACCATTCTTTCTGTTAATGCCGACAGGTGGGGTACCAATGTTACCTATTTTGGATATTTTCTGTTGTTTACCGGAATGTTTTTTACGCTGTTCTGGAAAGGAACTCATTTCTGGAAATTGAATAATTCACTAAAACAGATGCACTCAAAAAGCCTTATTCTTCTTCCTTTTTTCTTGCTTTTGGGAGTGGGGTTCGGAAATCCCTGTTTAGCCCAGAGTAGTACAGCCAAAATGGAGGATATAACAACCCCCTCGCAGCATGAACCCGGACCGACCGCCCAGTTTGCAAAACCTGGTGAGCTTGGATCCAACAGGATCATTGACCCGTTTCATGCTGAAAAATTCGGGCACCTGCTGGTTCAGGATTTTCAGGGCCGGATCAAACCTATGGATACCCAGACATTGGAGATGCTTAGGAAGATTTACAAGAAAGATAAATATCGTAAAGGAACTCTTAGCTTAACGCCGGAACAATGGTTTATTTCCATGCAGGTTGATCCGGGTTATTGGGCCAATGAACCTCTGATTAAAGTAGGCCAAAAAGGAGGCGACGAACTGATGAAAGAAACCGGCGCCAATGCGGAAGGTTATACTTCTTATGCCAATCTGGTAGATCCGAATACCGGAATTTTTAAGCTGGAAAAACAGTATAACCAATCTTTCAGCAAGCGGAAAGCCGACCAGTCTAATTATGACAAAGGAATTATTGAGGTGACAGAACGATTCAATATTTTCAGCAATATCGCTTACGGGTATTATACCCAAATCATTCCGGTAAAAAATGATCCGGCACAAACATGGAGAAGCTGGATTTATAGCTCTGAAGAGAACGCTGTAGAAATTGACAAGACAGCTTATGCTATTCTCACCCATTATTTTAATGGAGTAAAAGAAGGTTTGAAAACCGGAAACTGGAACAAAGCGGATAAAAGTATTGAAGACATCAGTGAATTTCAGCAGGTTTGGGGTAAAAAGGTGATTCCAGCGGCCTCAAAAGTCAACCTGGAAATTCTCTATAATCATGTGAACGTTTTCTTTTGGCTGATGATAGCGTACAGTTTTTTGGGTATGTTTATGATCATTCTTGGTTTTGCAGAAGTGCTTTCATCAGGGTCAAAGTATAATCATATTATTCGTATTCTGACCAAAGCACTGTTGGGAATAATGGTTGTAGCGTTGGCCATTCAGGCGATAGCTTTAGGCGTTCGCTGGTATCTTTCCGGGCATGCTCCCTGGAGCAATGGTTATGAGGCTATTGTATTTATTTCAGGAATCGGTGTCCTCTCCGGACTGCTTTTGTACAGGAACCGGAATGCCTTTATTCCGGCAGCCGGAGCTTTGGTGGCCATGATTATGATGGGATTTGCAAACGGAGGATCCATGCTCGATCCGCAGATTACGCCTTTGGAACCCGTTCTGAAATCCTATTGGCTGATGGTTCATGTGGGCATCATCACTTCCAGTTACGGATTCTTCGGCTTGTCGGCAGTATTGAGTGTGATTTCATTAATACTCTTCAGCGTAAAACCCACTAATAAAATAGAGCATTCCATTAAGGAATTGACCATAGTCAATGAAATGGCGTTAACCGTCGGACTCTTTGCCCTTGGCGTAGGTACTTTCCTGGGAGGAATGTGGGCCAACGAGAGCTGGGGAAGGTACTGGAGCTGGGATCCCAAAGAGACCTGGGCATTCATATCGGTTATATTCTATGCCGTGGTACTCCACCTGAGATTGGTTCCGAAACTCAGGGGGAAACTAACCTTTAATATTGTAAGCCTGTGGGCAATATGGTCAATTATATTTACTTATTTCGGGGTGAATTACTACCTGTCCGGGTTACATTCCTATGCGGCAGGCGACCCCATGCCGGTTCCCGCCTGGATTTATATTACTGCTGCAGGAATGCTAATGTTATCTCTGGTAGCATATTTTAGAAACAAAGTAAGTAAGAAACAAAAATCATTATCGGTAAAAGCATGAAGGTATCAACAGAGGACTCTTAGGATATCGTAGCTTACCTTTCATGCTTTATGCACATAACAATAAATAAAAAGTTTGTTCCCGTTATCTCTACTTTTGCAATATGTCGCCCAAAAAGGATACCCTATGGAATCGGGATTTCATTAATGCCTGTCTTGCTTATTTGCTTACAGCTATTGCATTTTTCCTGTTCTTCCCTACCATTCCATTGTATTTAACGGAAGAGCTTCACATCAATCCATCCAAAATCGGTTTAGTACTTTCTTCCTATGTGCTGGCTTTGTTATTTGTGCGTCCGTTTTCCGGTTTCCTGGTGGACATTTTTCCCAGAAAAATATTATACCTGATTGGTATTATATGCTTTATGGCCATATTTATAGGTTATTATTTTGCTGTTACGGTTTCGTTTTTTGTTATTCTAAGGTTTGTTCATGGGCTTTTTTGGGGATTGTCGTCGGTTTCTGCAAACACTGTAACTATAGATATTATTCCCT
>DATCWN010000507.1:0-14552 GCA_036566285.1 Hanamia sp. | reverse complement strand
CACATAGAATCTCCCAAGAAATAAATTATTATGGTAAATTTAATGGAGATGGAAATCCCTACAATAAATACGGACTCTGATATGTTTTCATTTTTCGAAATGACACCTGACCTCGTTTGTATAGTGAGTAAAGAAGGCTATTTCAAAAATATAAACAAAGCCGTTATTGAAAAATTAGGATATTCCAAAGAGGAGTTATTTGCAAGTCCCGTTTCTTCGTTGATCTTTCCGGAAGACATGGAAATAACCCATAAAAAAAGAATAAGCTTATTAAATGGGAATGCGCTCACCAATTTTGAGAACCGTTATGTGACCAAAAACGGGGAAATTATCTGGCTTCACTGGACATCCTTTTATCTGCCGGATAAAGAATTAGTATTTGCCATTGCAAAAGATATTACCGAAAGAAAACTTATAGAAAAAGAAATTAACGAAAAATATAAAAAATTTAAAGGCCTCGCTGATCATTTTAAAAGTAGAGTAGAAAAAGACAGAAAATATTTTTCGATTGAATTACATGAGGAGCTGGCTCAATTGGTTTCAGTTATTAAAATGGACCTCAACTCTATCAGTAATAACGTACCCGATTTATCCGGTTTTTTAAAAAGCCGGATGGACCATGCATCTGGTATTTGCGAATTGCTCGTTCATACCATCCAGAAAATTTCTTTTGAAATGAGTCCATATATGTTGGATAATCTTGGATTGAATGAAGCAGTGAAATGGCTGTGTAATGATTTTACTATTTTGAAAGATATTCCCTGTGCCTTTGAAGGTGATTATAATGAAGCAGATTTAACGCAGGAGATCAAAATAGATTTCTTCCGTATTTGCCAGGAGTCGCTAAGCAATGTGATGCATCATGCCGAAGCTTATTCGGTAAAAATAAGTATAAAAGATATGGGGAATACCATACGCCTTAGTGTAACAGACGATGGTAAAGGGTTTGAGGTAAAAAAACAATTAAAAATATCCGGCATCACCAATATGCGTGAGCGGGTTGCTTCCATAAACGGCAAGCTGATCATACAAAGTAAAATTGGAGAAGGAACTAATGTGAGCGTTACCATTCCAAAGCAACAAACCGGCCATTAAGAGTAAGTATTTACGATGTAAGTATTTTTTGTAATGCCCTCATTCCATCTGTAGCTGATTCTTTTATTACATGAAAATTGTGGTACTCCGGAACATAAGGTGGCTTCTTATCAATGATATATTTGTCAGCATGCAAAGGCAGATAATCTATCAATCCGGAGGCAGGATACACCTGCAAAGAAGTACCTACCAAAATAAATATATCTGCCATTGACATGATCTCTCTTGCTTTCAGGATATTGGAAACCCGCTCGCCAAACCAAACCACATGAGGCCTCCATTGAAAACCATCGGGCGCTTTATCACCCAGAGTAATATCTCCTTTTATTTCATAAAAAGTGTTTTCATCTTTCTCACTTCTCATTTTAAAAATCTCTCCATGTAAATGGAATACATTTTTTGACCCGGATCTTTCATGCAGGTCGTCAATATTTTGTGTAACAACTGTTACTTTATAATTTTCTTCCAGGGAAGCAATAATCTGGTGCGCCTCATTGGGCAAAGCAGCGGCTACTTCTCTCCTTCTTTGGTTGTAAAAATCTAAAACCAAAGAAGGATTTTTTTCCCATCCGGCGGGTGAGGCCACTTCATACACATCATATCCCATCCAAAGCCCATCACTGTCACGGAAAGTTTGCAAACCACTTTCTGCACTTACACCGGCGCCCGTAAGAACTACCAAATGTTTTTTCATTAAAAAATTAATTTTTAATAAGAGTTAAAAATAGTTAACTCTAAAATTGAACTTTATTGAAAACACCGTGACTCTCTTATAGAAATCTAAAATCTGAAATCTACAGTTCGCCCTCACTCATTTGCAACACCATTTCCCATTCTTCCGGGGTTACTTTTTGAACGGATAACCTTGAATTTTTTACCAACTCCATGTTAGCGAGCTTCGGTTCTTTTTTTACCGAAACAAGAGTTACAGGATGTTCCAATTTCTTCAACGGCTTTAAATCCACCACTACCCAGTTTTTATCTTCCGTTGTAGGGTCTTGATATGCCTCTTTGACAACCGTAGCAATCCCTACTATTTCCATGCCTTCATTGCTGTGATAATATAATACTTCGTCACCTTTTTTCATGTCCCGCATATTGTTTCGCGCGGCATAATTTCTCACACCATTCCAAAAGGTCTTTTTATCTTTTTTTAATTGATCCCAGCTATACACGGAGGGTTCAGATTTTACCAGCCAGTAGTTCATAATTGATTTTTTTTAAAGTTGAAAATGATTAAAACCGTTTTGTTATTTATTCGCAAATAACCAAACAAATTTACATTCTACTGACAAGTATTCTGCTAACTTTGGGCCATCTAATTTTAATAATAAAAATCTAAGCTCATGCTAAGCATTTTTCTAAAACCGGTTTTTCTTTTATCCATGCCCGGCGGATCTGAATGGATCCTGATCCTGCTCGTTGTTCTATTATTTTTTGGAGGCAAGAAAATTCCTGATCTTATGCGTGGCATTGGTCGCGGCGTAAGAGAATTTAATGATGCCAAAGAAAATGTAAAAAATGAAATTGAGGCAGGGATGAAAGAGAAAGACGTTACTCCTACCTCCACTTCAGACCAGGCTTCTTAAAAATTTTTTTATCTTTTTTAAAAATCTTCTTAGGAAATTGAGAGGATTTTTTTTTGGTAAAAGAAATCCTTTTGCCATCGGATATGTTTTGTATTGATAAATAAATGATGCATCGGGCGAGGCGTATTAATAACTTACCAAAGATGACAGTTTCGAAAATTATTCGGTTATTTTGACAAAGAAACAGGTATTAGTTTAGCTCCTTTTAAGATGGCACCAATGTTGAAACATACTATATACATACAAATCTTCGTTTCTTTGATAAAATTATTGACAGATTGACAAGTGAAAAACTATATGAGTAAAAACTATTACCTGGGCGGGCCTGAAGATGACATGGAATTTATGCCCATAATTCCCCTGCATGAAGATGCTGACGCAAATGATGACCAAGTGATTCCTGCTGAATTACCGCTGCTTCCCCTGAGAAATACGGTTCTTTTCCCCGGAGTAGTAATCCCAATTACGGTTGGCCGCGATAAAAGTATAAAAGCGGTAAATGATTCCTACAAGGCCGATAAACTGATAGGTGTTGTATCGCAAAAAGATAGCCAGGTAGAAGAGCCAACCTTGAGCGACCTGGTGGATATAGGAACCATCGCCAAAATCATTAAGCTTATTAAAATGCCTGATGGCGGCACTACAGTTATCATCCAGGGCAAAAAGAGATTTAAGACAGATGAGATCACTTCTGATGAACCTTATTTTAAAGCAAGAATATCGGTGCTTGATGATGATGAAATAAAAGACGACAAGGACTTTGACGCCATGGTATCTTCCATCAAAGAATTGGCAAGCCAAATTATACAAATCTCTCCTAACCTGCCTTCGGAAGCAAATATCATTTTACGGAATATTGAAAACCCAACGTTCTTAATACATTTCGTAAGCAGTAATTTAAACAGCAGTATTGTTGACAAACAAAGATTACTTGAAATTCAGAATTTAAAAGCAAGGGCTGAAGTCTTAATGAATTTATTACAAACAGAATTGCAATATGCTGAATTAAAAAATAAGGTTACCAATAAAACGCGTGCAGAACTGGATAAGCAGCAGAAAGATTATTTTTTACAACAACAACTGAAAGCCATAAAAGAAGAATTGGGTAGCGATAATGTGGCTGAGGTAAAAGAAATGCAGATTAAAGCTGAGAGCAAAAAATGGCCGCAAGCTGCAAAAGATTTGTTCAATAAGGGTATTGAAAAGTTAGAAAGGATGCATCCATCCACACCGGATTATTCTGTAATATACAATCACCTGGATCTGATGCTGGACCTACCCTGGAGCGATTTTACAAAAGATCAATATGATTTAAAGAAAGCCAAAAAGATCCTTGACCATGATAATTATGGAATGGAAAAAATAAAGCAAAGGATACTTGAATATATCGCAGTATTAAAATTAAAAGGCGATATGAAAAGCCCCATACTTTGTTTTGTAGGCCCTCCGGGAATTGGTAAAACCTCGCTGGGGAAAAGTATTGCGAATGCTATTAACAGGAAATATGTAAGAGTAAGCCTTGGCGGCCTGCATGATGAAAGTGAAATCCGTGGCCACCGCAAAACCTATATTGGCGCCATGCCCGGAAGAGTTCTGCAATCCATCAGGAAAATAAAATCTTCCAACCCGGTAATGATTTTGGATGAAATAGATAAAGTAGGAACTGACAACCGAGGTGATGCTTCATCCGCACTTTTAGAAGTGTTGGACCCGGAACAAAATAATAACTTTTACGATAACTATCTCGAAACAGAATACGATTTAAGCAAGGTGCTTTTTATAGCCACTGCCAATAATTTACAAAACATTCAACCCGCATTGCGCGATCGACTGGAAATTATTGACCTGAGCGGATATGCCATTGAAGAAAAAATAGAAATTGCCAAACGCCATTTGGTACCAAAGCAAAAAGAAGCGCATGGTTTAAAAGAAGCTTCTTTTAAAATAAGTGATGCTGTTTTAGAAAAAATTATTGCAGACTTTACAAGAGAAAGCGGAGTACGTGAACTGGACAGGCAATTGGCAAGCATCATGCGCAAACTGGCTAGGGAATATGCTGAAAAAGGAACTTTAAAACCTACCGTAAGCCTCAATGACCTTGAAAGGTTTTTGGGCAAATCAAAGTATAGTAATGAAATGTATAAGAGCGCAAACATGGCCGGAGTGGCCGTGGGACTTGCTTATACGTATGTAGGCGGAGATATTCTTTTTATAGAAACCGCTACAAGCGATAACGGCAAAGGCGATCTGAAACTCACCGGCAACCTCGGAAATGTAATGAAAGAAAGCGCCACCACTGCCATGACTTACCTGCAGGCCAATGCAAAAAAATATGGTATTGATCCTGAGGTGTTCACCAAGAAAAATGTACACATCCATGTGCCTGAAGGTGCAGTACCTAAAGACGGCCCAAGTGCGGGAATTACATTGATGACCGCATTGGCATCCTCCTTTACCGGCAGAAGGGTAAAGCCATTTCTTGCCATGACCGGCGAAATTACTTTGCGTGGACAAGTGCTTCCTGTTGGTGGAATAAAAGAAAAAATACTGGCCGCAAAAAGGTCAGGATTGAAAGAAGTGATTATGAGTGTGCAGAATGAAAAAGATGTAAAAGAAATTAATCCCACTTACATAAAAGGATTGAAAGTAAATTATGTAAAAACAATGCAGCAGGTGCTGGACCTGGCTTTGGTGTAAAACACCACAGCACATAGACCCAAACTCTGTTTGTTTACAGAATATTAGATTTAAAAAAGAGAATGCGGAATCTTAGACAAGATTCCGCATTCTCTTAACTAAGAAATTATTTAATTTCAAGGGAAAGCACCAGTTCTTTTTCAAAATAACCTTCAAGATGATCGCCTACTCCACACTCCCCTACTCCTGCGGGTGTGCCTGTGAAAACGAGATCGCCAATATTCAGAGAAAAATAATTTGAAATGTTGGCGATAATACGATCTATGGTGAATATCATAGATTTTGAATTGTCTTTTTGTACGACCTCTTTATTCTTTAAAAAAGAAAAATTAATATTTTTTTTATCCATTCCGGGGATAATATCTATAAACTTTCCTACGGCTGCTGAATTATCGAAAGCTTTTGCTTTTTCCCATGGAAGCCCTTTTTCCTTTAATTGATTTTGAATATCCCTTGCGGTAAAATCAATCCCCACGGTGATGGCATTATAATAACCGGATGCATGCTTTTCCTGGATGTATTTTCCGTTTTTACTGATTCTTACCACCAGCTCGGCTTCATAGTTAAGCTCATTAGTAAATTCAGGATAATAAAACGGAGTATGGCTCTGTACAAGAGCGCTCTTGGGTTTCATAAAAATAATAGGCTCATCCGGCAAGCCGTTACCTAATTCCTTCGCGTGATCAGCGTAATTACGCCCTATACAAAATATTTTCATAATAAAGCAGGTTTAGTTGGTCTTTCAAAGGTTCTGCGAAAATATAGAAAACAAATCTAAAAACGAATTAATCTATGAATTTGTAGAATTAAATATCAGATTATTTATTTTATTCATTGTTTTGTCCATACCAATCGTGGCAAAATCCTCTATGACTTCCATACTTTTTTCAATCTTATTCTTTACAACCGGCACTTCTTCCGGCAGCCAGTGGCTAAGTACAAAATCAACCTGCATCCCTTTAGGGTAGTGGTTTCCGATGCCAAAACGAAGTTTGGGATATTCATCGGTACCCAAAATATTCTGAATATCTTTTAACCCATTATGCCCCGCATCGCTACCACCTTTTCTTAAACGTAATTTATTTATAGGGAGGGCCAGGTCATCAACGATGGTAAGAGAATTTTCGATAGGTATTTTCTCTTTATCTAGCCAGTATTTTACAGCTCTGCCACTCAAATTCATGAAGGTGGTGGGTTTGATACAAACAAAAATTTTGCCTTTCCATTTTATTTCGGCCACATCCGCTAATCGTGCCGGTTGAAAGAAAACATTATTTTTTAAAGCAAAAGCATCCAGCACGTCGAAACCTATATTGTGTCTTGAATGCGCATATTCTTTTCCCGGATTTCCTAAGCCGATTATTAAAAATTTAGACATGAGTTTTTATTAATAAACTTTTTTACTGAATTATTGTTGAAGGTTGATGGTTGATGGTTGAACCTTGAACTTTCAACTTTGAACCTTCAACTTTGAATCTTAAACTTCCTCAATAACTTTTTTCTTTACTTCAAAATCTTTCATATTCTTTATTTCTCCCTGCGCATCTATTACTTCGTTTTCAATTAATTGCTTCAACCGCCAAAGCAGGTACGCATCACCGGTAGAATGTTTGGATTTACTTAAAAATTGGTTGATTACTTTGTTAGTTTTCTGCCAATCAGCAGTTATAAATTCCAAGAGATATTTATCGTAAAAATCTTCATCGTTCTGAGATAGTTTTTTAGCGCCTTCCAGATTACGAACGGTTTTATTTTCATTGCAAATTTTCGTCCATTCATCAGAATCTATTTCAAACTCTGAAGAAGTAACCAGCCTCGCCAGCTTTTTTGCTTTTAAAAATTCTTTCGGCGGAATCTCAAATAAGTTTTCAGGATAAAAAATATTCCCTTTCTCATTGATAAAAGGAAGGTTATTTAAAGAGAGCACATAAATGCGCCCTGCATAATCTTTCAATTGCGAAATGAGCCAATAATAGCCACTTACATCGTGCTTGTTGGGTGCTATCCAAATCCAGATATTCTCATTTTCATCTGCATCTAATTTTGTCTTCAATTCAATAACAGTTCTGTCATCATCAATTTCTCCATTGTCCACCAGTCCGTCGTAATCGCCGCCAGACAATACTTTTCGCCACCACTCTTTTCTTTCTTTGATTCCTTCCTCAGAATAAATATTTAATAAAGGGCCTACCGCAAAATCATCTTTTATTTGAATAATATCGCTTCGCAATGATTCATCCAGTTCAAAACTTTTTGAAAGGGTTTTTATATCATCTTGCTGAAAAACTATGTGCATGGTTTTTAATTATGAATTATGAATTGAAATGAATCGGACTTTTTATTCTTTATACAATCTCTTTAAGAATCATTTCACATTTTTAATTTCGACATTAGCTAATTGGCATATTAGCACATTATCCCTCCACCAAATCCACTTCCACCTTCAGGTTATCAATAATAAAATCCTGCCGTGATGGTGTGTTTTTCCCCATATAATATTCCAGCAATTGCTGAATATGTGTTTCAGGCAAAAGCATTACCGGTTGGAGCCTGATGTCTTCACCAATAAAATTTCCAAACTCTTCAGGAGAAATTTCACCTAAACCTTTAAAGCGTGTTATCTCCGGTTTTGCTCCCAATTTCTCTATCGCTTTTTGCTTTTCATTTTCCGAATAACAATAAATGGTTTCCTGCTTTTCTTTGTTCTTTCCTGGCATGGTTCGTACACGAAACAAAGGTGTTTCTAAAATATAAACGTGCCCATTCTTTACAAGGTCTGGAAAGAATTGAAGGAAAAATGTCATCAGCAAAAGGCGAATGTGCATCCCATCAACATCAGCATCGGTGGCTATTACAATATTATTGTACCTCAGGTCTTCATAGCCTGTTTCAATATTCAAAGCATGCTGCAAAAGATTAAATTCTTCATTCTCATAAACGATTTTTTTGGTAAGCCCAAAACTGTTCAAAGGTTTTCCACGAAGGCTGAAAACCGCCTGTGTCTCTACATTACGTGATTTCGTGATGGAGCCGCTCGCACTATCACCTTCTGTAATAAAAAGTGTAGATTCTAACCGTTTTGCATTGATGTCTTCTTTGTTTTTTCCTTCGGCGGTATCATTAAAATGAAACCGGCAATCACGTAATTTTTTATTGTGAAGATTGGCTTTCTTAGCTCTTTCATTGGCCAGTTTTTTTATACCCGCCATATCCTTCCGCTCTCTCTCATTTTGCTCAATCATCTTCTTCAGGGCATCAGCCGTTTCAGAATTTTTATGCAAAAAATTATTGAGTTCCTTTCCCAGGAAATCAGCGATAAAACTTTTTACCGCCGGCCCCTTTTCAAACATGAGGTGCGAGCCAAGTTTTGTTTTTGTCTGGCTTTCAAAAACCGGTTCCTGCACACGAATGCTTAATGCCGCGCAAATACTTCCACGAATGTCTGACGCATCGTAATCTTTTTTATAAAAATCACGGACTGTTTTTACATATCCTTCTCTGAAGCCCGCAAGGTGCGTGCCTCCCTGCGTAGTGAACTGGCCATTTACAAAACTGTAATATTCCTCGCCATAATGATTATTGTGAGTGATGGCTACCTCAATATCTTCATCTATTAAATGGATGATGGGATATTTCAATTCTTCATCATTAGTTTTTCGTTGCAGCAAATCGAGCAAGCCGTTTTTACTTACATACCTTTTACCATCATAATTGATGACAAGGCCTGCATTTAAAAAGCAATAATTCCAAAACTGATTGTCCAGGAACTCGCGGAGATAATGGTAATTTTTAAATATTTTTTCGTCCGGGATAAAAGTTATTTCTGTTCCGTTCTCTTCTGTAGTTTTTATTTCTTTAGCATCTTTTATCAAAACTCCTTTTTCAAATTCAGCAGTTTTTTGCTTACCTTCTCTTGTACTCGTTACTTTAAAATATTGGCTCAAAGCATTTACAGCCTTAGATCCTACTCCATTCAAACCTACACTTTTCTGAAACGCTTTACTGTCGTATTTGGCGCCGGTATTTATTTTACTTACTACGTCCACCACTTTTCCCAAAGGAATGCCTCTTCCATAATCGCGTACCGTAACCGTTTTATCCCTGATAGAAACATCCACATGCTTGCCATGCCCCATCGTATGTTCATCAATACAATTATCAATTATCTCTTTTAGTAAAACATAGATACCATCATCAGGGCTGCTTCCATCGCCCAGTTTTCCAATGTACATTCCGGGGCGAAGTCGTATGTGCTCTTTCCAGTCAAGGCTTTTTATGGAATCTTCGTTATAATCAAATAAATCTTTTTCAGCCATCTTTCATTTCGGTTTTGGCAAAAGAAAGAAATTTATAGGAAATAAAAGTTTTGATTTTGATCCAGTTGAATTAGCCGGATGAAACAACAACCATTCTCATTTTTTTTCATTTCCATATCTTCACATTTATCAATCAGCGCATTGGCACATCAGCTAATTGGCTAATTGAGTAATTTTCACATTTTCAAATTGATCAGAATGAATTTAGATCTTACTAACAAAAAAGCCATCGTCTGCGGAAGCACGCAGGGATTGGGTTTGGCATCTGCTATTGAACTTTCCCTGCTCGGCGCCGATGTAACTTTACTATCGCGCAATGAAGAAAAATTAAAAGAAGCGCTCCAAAAATTAGACGTTTCTAAAAATCAAAAACATCAATACATTGTTGCTGATTTTGCATTTCCCGACCAGGTAAAAAAAGCAGTTACGGAATATTTGGACAAAAAAAATACCATAAATATTTTAGTAAATAATACCGGGGGCCCAAAAGGCGGCAACACGATGGATGCTTCACCGGAAGATTTTATCAGCGCTTTTAAAAGCCACCTAATTTGTAACCAGGTTTTGGTACAGGCGGTGCTGCCTTCTATGAAAGAAAGTGGTTATGGAAGAATCATAAATATTATTTCTATTTCTGTGAAACAACCAATCCCGGGACTGGCGGTTTCCAATACCATCCGCGGCGCTGTGGCAAGCTGGTCGAAAACACTGGCCAATGAACTGGGAGCGTTTGGTATTACAGTCAACAATGTGTTGCCCGGTTACACACGCACTGCGAGGTATGAATCCATCATTCAAAATAAAATGGCATCCTCTCATAAAAGTGAAAAGGAAATAGAAGAAGAATTTACCTCAACAATCCCTTTAAAAAAAATAGGAAAGCCGGAAGAATTTGGCGCTGCTGTAGCATTCCTCTGTTCACCCGCAGCTTCGTATATAACGGGAATTAATTTACCCATAGATGGAGGAAGAATCGGATGCTTGTGAGCCTTGTAAATAATTAGTAAAATTTTTCTTATCCCAAAGCCGCTTTATGTAAAAGGGAATTGGTACTAAAGAATTGGAAGCATTTTTGTTATAAATAAAGCATCATTAATCTTTAAATCAATCCACATGCAATTAACAAAAATCTTTCTTGCTGTTTTTCTATCAGCATCCATTTTATTTTTTGGCTGCAAACCCAAAGACTCTGACGTACAGGCAAAAATTACAGAAAAATTTTCTTCTATGCCTGAATTGACCGGTGCTTCTGCTACGGTAACAGGTGGCATAGCTACCCTCACCGGCGAAGTAAAAAATGATGATGCAAAAACTATGGCTGAGAACACCGCAAAAGAGGTGAAAGGTGTAAAATCCGTGATGAATAATATCACTGTAACTCCACCTCCTCCGCCGCCTGTAGCTGTAAATTCAGACAACGCATTAAGCCAGGGTGTAACCGATGCTACCAAAGACTTTCCGACGGTAACAGCCGTTGTAAATAATGGAGAAATTACTTTGACGGGAACTATTAAACGTGCCGATCTGCAAAAATTAATGCAGACTTTGAACACATTAAAACCTTCAAAAATCAACAATCAATTAACCATAAAATAAATTGAATTATGTCAGCAGTACAAGATAAATATAAGGAATTGATTGATGTGGCCAATGCGTCTGGTATCAGCAATCTGCAAGTGAGCGAGCAGGGCAACGTGTTGCATATTGATGGCGAAGCGCCTACCGGTGACGCCAAAGATAAACTCTGGGATATTTACAATAAATTAGATCCCGACTACCGCTCAGGCGACCTTATTATGAATGTAAATGTAGCCGCAGGAAGCGGTACAAAAGCAAAAGTAACTACAGATAGTACCAACCTGAATATTCGTAAAGGCCCGGGTACCGATCAGCCGATTGTTGGCAAAGCAGCACATGGTGAAGTGGTAACTTTATTGAGCAAACCCAATGACCAATGGTGGTCAATAAAAACAGATGCAGGTGTGGAAGGATATGCCTATGCGCAATATCTGAGGCCACAATAATTATTTTTGAATTGAATTTAATTGCAGAATTTTTGTGCACAAAGAAATTCAAATCATATCCAAGAAGAATGTCAATTCGAGTTCCTAAGTGAAATTAATAAAATTCTATTTTCCCAATTAGGGAACTATATTTATATTTACATAAAACCAGTTGAGAATTATAGCAAAGAAGACTCTACGTGATTTTTGGGAGGTTCACGAGGACAGTGAGCAACCATTAAAAACCTGGTTTAAAGAGACCAAAAATGCTAAATGGGATGATGTACACGCTATAAAAAAGGAATATCCAAAAGCAAGTATTTTAAGAGACAATAGAATAGTATTTAATATTCTTGGAAACAGATATCGGCTTATAGTTAGAATCAATTACGATTATCAAATAGTTTGGATTCGTTTTATAGGTACACATTCAGATTATGATAAAATAAACGCAAACAAAATCTAAAAAGACATGAAGATTCGTCCAATAAATACTAAAAAAGATTATGAAATGGCATTGGAAAGGCTTTCAAAAATTTTCGATTCAAAAAAAGGAAGCCCTAATGGAGACGAACTCGAGGTTTTGTCTATTCTTATAGAAAATTATGAAGACCAACATTTTAAAATTGATTTACCTGATCCAATTGAAGCAATTAAATTTAGAATGGAACAGATGAATTATAGCCAGCAAGATTTGGCAGAGGTAATAGGCCTCAAAAGTAGGGCTAGCGAAATTTTAAATAAGAAAAGAAAATTGTCATTAGAAATGATAAGACAACTTCATGATAAAATGAAAATTTCCACTGACGTTTTGGTTCAGGCCTATTAAATAAACAAACTACTTCACCCTTGCATGAGATTTTATAAAATCGCTCACCAAATAACTGATTAGTTTTCCGGTGGAAGTATCCGTTTCACCAGAAGCTAATTTGGTAGCGCCTTCACAAATATGCACATAAGCCACTTTGGAATCCATCGCTACAAAATTCATATATTGCCTGGCATGAAGCGCAGTAATTCCGCAAGGCGAAGAGGCACTGCTTAAAACATTTTCTATCGAATCAAGGTCTAATTCTATCCCGGTATAATTGTCTTCTGTAAATCCGGTAGCGTGAGCAACCGCCTGAATGAAATTTCTTTTTTCATGAATAAAAATGTCTTCATAAGTGATGCAATCAAGGAATGGATTATTTACAATGTCAACCCATACGTTTTGCTGCAAATAATTTTCGTGGATACCAATCACACAATATTTATTTAAATAACCATCTTCATCTGCATAGCGAAATGAATTTCCGGAATGTCTTCCTTCTGTCGGACGGTAATCCGTATGTGCATCTAAATTGATACAATTGATTTGTGCAAGAGGAATTAATTCTTTCTTATACAATCCTTTGGCAGCGCCCTTTATAGCGGGATATGCATTATTGTGTCCACCGCCAATGATAATAGGAATCTTTTCATATTGCGTTATTAGCTTCACTATTTCTTCTACTTCCACATCTATTTTACTTACTAAAACCCGGTAAGCAGCAACTTTTTCTTCATCTGTGGGAGCATTTACATTAATCAGTTTTTGTTCATTAATAAAATCAAAATGGCCAGCAATTAAAATATTTTCTCCGCTTAAAAAATCATTGCTCTGAATATTTAAAAATGAATTCAAAAAAGGAATCCATGCGGAGTCGGCGCCACCTTTTCCAAGGTTTGCTTTTACACCAATATCTTCAGGTACGCCAAAAATGATATACCGCGCAGAAGTTTCCGCAATCATTTTTTCCAAATCTTCTGAAACAGTTCCGGCATGTACCATTTCACCCAGTTTTGTTTCAAACTTACGGGTATGCGTAAACGCAAGAATATCTGCTTTGCTATAAGGTTTAAAATGTGTAAGCATTCGTGTATAAATTAGTTTAATTACTTTTTAAATAAAGGATCCGTTTATCATTACTTTATCAATCAAATTATTTCCAAAAGAATAAGGAAGGTATGAAAGAGAAGGAACAGGTTTGGAAAAAATTAAATTTGCCTTCTTTCCTACAGAAATACTTCCATAATCTTTTTCAATTTCCATAGCGCAGGCGCCGTTGATCGTTGCTGCATTGATGGCTTCTTCCGGCAACATTTTCATTTGAATACAACTTAAAGAAATTACGAAATTCATATTTCCTGAAGGCGAAGAACCAGGATTATAATCGGATGCTAACGTTACGGCCGCACCAGCGTCAATGAGACTGCGTGCAGGTTGTAAAGGCATTCGGAGGAAAAATGCAGCCGTTGGCAAAAGTGTGGAAGCGCCATTATATTTTCCCAGCAATTCAATTTCTTCAGGTGTCAACGTCTCTAAATGGTCCATTGATAAAGCATTCAGTTTGATGCCTGTTTCTATGCCGCCAATGCTGTTCAATTGATTCACATGCAGTTTTGGTTTCAGCCCATAATTTTTTCCTGCTTCACAAATGGTTGTCATTTCTTCTGCTGAAAAAAAACCTTTTTCACAAAATACATCTATATAATCCGCAAGCTTTTCCCTTGCGATAACAGGCAACATTTCATTGATAATACAATCAATATATCCCTGGTGATTTTCTTTATATCCCAAAGGAAAAGCATGAGCACCGAGAAAGGTTGATTTTATTTTAAGAGAACTTTTTTCTTTTAATCTTTTTATTACACGCAGCATTTTTAATTCACCCTCTAACGTTAACCCATAGCCGCTTTTTATTTCAATAGCGCCCGTGCCTAATTTGCCCACTTCGGTAAGCCGTTTATAAGCCTGGTTAAACAATTCATCTTCTGAAGTTTCGTTTAATTTTTTTGCAGAATTAAGAATGCCGCCGCCTTTGGCTGCA
>DATCWN010000103.1:0-11714 GCA_036566285.1 Hanamia sp. | reverse complement strand
TTATTTCGGCAGAGCCAGGTGAAAAATGGATGTGGTGTTATGAAGATGAAATCTTTGCAGAATATTAATGAAGTCAATCTTCTTCCTGCGCACAATTTATGGCAATGTAATAAAGAGGGATTTCCTTTTTACCGGTTGAAGGTTTTTAGTTTTATGCCCCTTGCCTTCTGTATCTTCTGCTAAAAGAATTTCTCCCGCTTTGAAAATCCTTTTATCTCCGAGAGAAGTTTCTATTTCAATTTCTCCATCTAATAAGATGATGTATTGACGTTGAGGCGCGTTATGAAAATCATAATCATAAGTGGGCAATACTTCCCGAAAGATGATGCCTTTTGCCGGCAACAATTCAGATAAGGATCCAATATCGCCGGCATCTTTTAATGGAATGGTTATGTCTTCAAAATGGCTATCACCATTGCTATCGCTGTAAATTTTTGTTACCTGAAACATTTTTTTCAATAAAATAATTATTAACCTTCCAAAATTTCTCTATCCCATTTTGCTAAATTGGCACCGGTATGATAGGTGCTGTTTAAAAACTCGAGCAATTTTGTTTCAGAATTTTGTGATTGTTGCACCGATGAATAAGGTAAAATAAACTCCCTGAATGTAGTGTCGTAATATGCCTCTTCCGGCTGTACTGTAGCGGTACTATAGCCTTCAGGTTCGGGGTATAAATAACAATAAAATACTGGTTCCGGAAGCGCATCGCTTCCTGTCCAAAAACCGCAACTGCTTACCTCACGGCAATAGGCTTCTTCTGCCACCCAATCGGGTAAACCGGGAACCCCGCCGGGGTGTTTAGGCGCTTTCCTCCCGGAAAAAAATGAAAGCGCCAGGTCAAAGCCTCCCCAGAAAAAATGAATCGGGCTGCACTTGCCTTTGAACTCGCCGCGAAATTTCATAAAGACATCCTGTATGTTCAATAAGGCTTTATGAAAAGCAGCGGCCTGTCCATCATCGTAACCCGCATGGACCGTATCTTTTTCAAATGGAATGGGATTGGCAATTTCAGAAGGGATAGGTTTTATTTTTACGTTGATTTTTAAATCATCAAGTAATTCAAAAATCTTTTTATAAAAATCAGCAACAGAAATTCCATGCAGATCCAGTTTGCGGAGTTCGCCTTTACTGGTGGTTATTTTTAAAAGATGCTCCATAAAATCAAAATCAATCTGGAAGCTTTTATCCTGGTAAGGGATAGTTTGAGTGGTTAAACCATAGGGCGTGATGTACAAAGTAACATGCCATGAATGATTGACCCAGGGAAGAATTGCCAGTTTTATTTTGCCAACAATCTGTGTCCATAAATGCAAAGTGTCGTAAGTGTCTTTACCTTTTTCATAAGAAAGAACGGGCCATTGTTGTTGCATGATACAGATTTTTATAGAAAAGAAAAATTTAGGTTACAGATTGGAAAGAAGATTATTATAATCCTCATGCGAGCCAATCCAAAACCATATAATTGCATCTTCTTGTTTTACTCCAAGTGCTCTATATGATAATCCAATTCTCACTGAATAAACAGGCGAATCACTATTTACTTGCTTAAAATGTAAGCTTGGATAATTATTATTTTGTTTCCATAATTGATAGGTTTGCTGCGCCTTCTGCTGAATATCTTTAGGTAGGCGGGCAAAAGCTTTTCTAAATCCATTTGTGGTAACTGATTTCAATTACCAATCATTTTTTTGAGTCAAGCCGCTTTGATGTTCGTTAAGCGCTTCCTCGGCCAATTTGGTTAATTGCTCCTTGCTATTGTGTAAAGTAGCTTCCCATTTAATTTCTTCTTCAAGCATTTTTGCAATCTGCTTTTGTTCTTCATTATTTAGTTGTTCCACTTTAGCAATTACTTCTTTTAGTTCTGTAATCATATGTTTGTTTTTCTAAAATTAACCATTTTTGATAAATTGATTTTATAGTGGAGATTATTTTCATCTATCCGGTACATTCTAATTATTGTAAAAATTCTTTACAATTTAAATACCAACTTATTCGCCATATCAATTTCATCCTGTGTAATGGTATGTCCCATATTTTCATAAATCTTTTCGGTAACACCGGCATTCATTTCTTTTAAAATATTCGTTGTGGCATATACTCTTTCCACAGGTACATGCGGATCGGGATTGCTGCTGCCAATAAAAACCGGTGTGTTATTAAAATCTCCTTTATAATTATCCCGATAAATTTTATCGCCAATCAATCCTCCTGTAAAAGCCACCACGCCGCCAAACTTTGTAGCATTACGTGTTACAAATTCTAACGTCAAACAGGCGCCTTGAGAAAAGCCTGTGAAGTAGATATTTTCTTCTGCAATTCCCTGGGCCATCACATCATTTACGGTTTCTTTTAATAATGATAATGCCGATGACAACCACGGTTCGTTTTGTGAAGGTGGCGCCATAAATGAATAAGGATACCAACTATTGTTGGAAGCCTGTGGTGCCAGCAAGGCGAAATCTTTTACCTGCAAATGACCGGCCAGTGAAAGAATGTCTTCCGCACTTCCGCCACGGCCATGAATCATAATCAATGCTTTGGTAGCATCTTCTAATTTTTTTCCTGCGGTTACTATGTTTTTAGGATGAATTTTATTGGTATTGGCCATGATTAAAAGTTATCGGTGGTAAAATATTTTCTAATTCTTTTCTTCGTGATTCAAATTGGGTTGGCAACTTTAGTGCTTCACCCAAATGTTCTTTCGGCTCATCAATGGCAAAGCCGGGGCCTGAAGTAGCCACTTCAAAAAGTACTCCGCCAGGTTCCCGAAAATAAATTGAGGTAAAATAATTTCTATCCAAAACGGGCGTAGGATTTAGCATCCTTTTTACAATCTTCATACGCACTTCCAGTTGCGTTTCCCTGGCAGGGGTTGCAAACGCAATATGATGCACGGTACCGCTTCCGGCAAGGCCCTTCAGTCTGTCCGGTGAGCAAAGAATATCTATATAATTTCCAGGAGAGTCTGTTGCTGCAAAACGAAACCGGTTTCCTTTTTCCGCTATCAGTTTATGATCCAATTGTTCGGTAAGTAATCCTGCAGTGCGCTCGTAACCTTCTTCCCAAATCTCTACATTGTAAAATCCTTTTACCGAATTTTCCAATGGAATATTTCCGTTGGAATAGCCCGGCCTTTTGTCTTTATCATTAAAAACTAATTCTAATCCAAGGCCATCGGGATCTTCAAAATAAACTACGGTTTCTCCATCAAATCTTTCTATCGGCTCTTTGTATTCCACATTAAATTTTTTAAACCTTTGCAACCAATAATTTATAGAAGAAACCGGGACTGAAAACGTGGTAGTGTTCAACATCCCTTTTCCATGCCTTCCATTTATTAATCCGCTGTAAGGAAAGAAAGTAAGAATGCTTCCGGGGTTTCCCTCTTCATCACCATAATAAAAATGATACACTTCGGGCGCATCAAAATTCACTGTTTTCTTTACCAAACGCAATCCTAAAAAACCCGTGTAAAAATCAATATTCTTTTGTGCGTCGCTTGCAATGGCTGTTACATGATGAATGCCTGTTATTAATGGTTTCATTTTTTAAAAATTTTTTGATGATAAAAAGTACCGGCTTTAAACCCGGCTATTTACTTTAATCATTTTATTGCAGCAAAGATTGACCTTATGATTTACTTCTTTTCAGAATGAAAAAATTTTTAAATCCGCTTTTGCAATCGGCATTACAAAACTAATGTCTTTTGAGCCATCTAAGAATCAGGTATAAATCAGACTCTTTTCTCTGCTTTGGAGAGAATCTTTTGGCAGAATTTTTGATAAAACATTTGACCTGCCACCGAACTGAAACTTTGTGAATTTGTAATGATGAGTGCTGTTACAAGAAACAGATTGCAACAATTGTGTAAACTCATTTATTATGAAACATACATTTCCAGCTATTTGTTTTGCCTGTATTTCAATAATGCTTTTGTTGTCGCAGTGCGCCGGCGATGCTAGTGAAGCCGAGACTAAAATCAGCAACGCGTCATCTACCAATCCTGCATTCGGCGGGTTTGCCAGCCAGGTGGAATGGGGCAGGCATATTGTTACTATTTCCGGTTGCCATGATTGCCATACTCCTAAAAAAATGGGCCCCAATGGCCCGGAATTAGACAGCTCTTTATTACTATCAGGGCACCCATCAAAAACACCGCCTCCGGATGTGAATCGTGCAGAAATAGAAAGTAAAGGCCTTATAGTTACCAATACTTTAACCGCATGGGGAGGCCCGTGGGGAATTTCTTACGCTGCTAATTTAACTTCAGACCCCAGTGGAATTGGCGGCTGGGATGAAAGCAATTTTATTACTGCTTTAAGAGAAGGAAAATCGAAGGGAGTAAAATCGGCCAGAACATTATTACCTCCCATGCCCTGGCAGATGTTTAGAAACATGACTGATGGTGAACTGAAAGCCATTTTTGCTTACTTAAAATCAACAAAGCCAGTCAAAAATATAGTACCGAATCCACAGTCACCTGTTTTAGCATCAAAAAAAAGTGGATAGAAGGGCGGCTTAAGTTACGGATGCTTTAAACATGTATAAAACAAGATGGAGCAATTGAAAAGTTTTTTTTGCTCATGTAATTTTTTTGATGCTACATTTGCCTACCAATTTGGTAGGCTTTTAAAAATCATTGTTTAAATGATTACTTATTCAACACAACTCTATTTCATTTTTAATGAAATAGTTTTTACAGAAAGAAAATATTTTCTGCATCCTTTTCCCTGCCGTTGTTGTGGTTGCTGTTCCTAATAATCAATAAAAATATCAGTTTACATTGTCTTTAATGTAGAATTTGAAATGGGATAAAGTATATCAAACGGTTCCTGTCCTTCTACTTCAATAATAATAATGAAAACAGATTTCATAAATGGAAAATTTGACAGACTACACCTTTCTCTTTAAAATTTAAAATGATACAATAATGAAAACTCCACTCTTCAAACAGGCATTATTTGTTGCGCTTATTTTATTTTCTTTACAGGCCTTTTCGCAAACTGGCACGATAAAAGGAACGGTAACGGGTGCCGATGGCGTGTTGCCAAGCGCCTCAGTTACCATTGGTACCACAGGAGTTATCACCAATGACAATGGTGAATATTCTATTTCCATAGCCGCAGGCCAGCGAACCATTACCGTCAACTATGTGGGCTATCAACCTTCCAGTAAAACCGTCAATGTAAAAGAAGGCGAAGTCATTACGCTCGATTTTAATTTGCAAGTAAGTTCCTCTTTAAGTGAAGTGGTGGTGATAGGTTCCAGGGCTTTACCAAGAACGCAGCTTTCATCGGCGGTGCCTGTTGATGTAATTGACATCACCAAACTGGCGAAAGATGCGCCGCAGGTAAGCCTTAACCAGATATTGAATTATGCCGCACCTTCCTTCAGTTCCAATACGCAATCGTTGGGAGATGGAACCGACCATGTGGATCCTGCCTCCTTGCGCGGTTTAGGCCCCGACCAGGTTCTTGTTTTGATTAACGGAAAACGCCGCCACACTTCTTCTCTTGTAAATGTAAACGGCACATTTGGTAAAGGAACTGTAGGAACGGATTTGAATTCCATTCCTGTTTCTTCAATAGAAAGGATAGAAATATTAAGAGACGGCGCCTCCGCACAATACGGTAGTGATGCCATTGCCGGTGTTATTAATATTGTGTTGAAAAAAACAGTCAATCAATTAGGGGCCTCTGTTACCGGTGGCCAGTACGATTCTAAAACGAACGGTACTCATTATACCGATGGCAAAGGAGTGCAGGTTGCTTTGAACTATGGTTTACCTCTTGGAGAAAAAGGTGGCTATATCAACTTTGCAGGCTCTTATGATTACCGGGAGCCAACCAGCCGGAGTGGGGAATATCAGGGAACCATTTATAGAAGTTTCCCCGGAGGCGTTGATGCTACCGATTCATTTTTGCAGGCCACTAACACTTCCCGCAGAAATTATAGTTTAGTAGTAGGCCAATCAAAAATAACCAGTGGGCAGTTTTTTTACAATGCTTCCATACCAGTTTCTGATAATGCGGAATTTTATTCATTTGGCGGATTGGGATATCGCAAAGGATTGTCTCCCGGATTTTATAGATACCCGAATGATTCGCGTAATGTACTTGATATTTATCCATTGGGCTTCTTACCCCATATTGGTTCGGATATTTATGACCGTTCTGTTTCCCTGGGTATTCGTGGTGAAGCCAATGGGTGGAACGTTGATTTCAGCAATACCTATGGGCAAAACCAATTTATTTTTAGTGTGGAAAATTCTTTGAACGCTTCTTTATTAAAAGCCTCTCCCACGTCCTTTAATGCGGGTGGCCCTAAGTTTACACAGAACACTATCAATGCGGATGTGTCCAGGAATTTTGATTGGCTAAGCGGTACTAACCTGGCCTTTGGTACGGAATACCGTTTTGAACGCTACCAATTAATAGCGGGCGATGCCAACTCCTATACCAATTATGGAACTGCAAGGCAGGTAGGTATTGATGGAAACGGTGATCCTATTTTGATTCCCGATCCTCTTGGCCCGGTCAATACTCTTTTTGGGCCTGATGGTTCGCCACGTCCTGGCGGCGCCCAGGTGTTTCCAGGTTTCAGGCCACAGAATGCAGTGAATGCCAACCGTACTTCCATTGCTGCTTACGCCGATGTGGAAGTTAATTTTACCAAAGAATTTTTAGCCGATGCTGCAGTTCGTTTTGAAAACTACAGCGACTTTGGTTCCACTACCAATGGCAAGCTGGCGCTTCGTTACAAGGTTACAGACCGCTTTACTTTGCGTGCCTCCGGAAGTACGGGCTTTAGGGCGCCTTCGTTGCAACAACGTTATTATGCTAATACTGCAACGGTATTTACAGATGGTGTTCCCAATGATGTGGGTGTATTTCCCAATAATAGCAGGGCGGCTAAGTTAGTAGGCATCCCAAGCCTGGTTCCTGAAAAATCTAAAAGTGTAAGTGCAGGGGTTACCGGTAACCTGGGCAACTTTAAATTTACGGTGGATGGTTATTTAACAAGAATCAATGATCGTGTAATTTATACCGACCAATTTTCAGGAAGCAACGCCCCCGGTGCTTCTGATGCTGATAAGGAATTGTACCAGATATTGCTACAGGCAAATGCTACCAGGGCACAGTTTTTTGCCAATGCCATCAATACTGAAACGAAAGGCATTGACGTAGTAGTTTCTTACAGTAAAAAATTAGGTTCCGGACAGTTCCGTGCTGACCTTTCGGGAACTATTTCTGATACCAAACAGGTGGGCGACATTAAGGTCTCGGATTTGCTGAAAGGAAAAGAAAGTATTTATTTCAGCAATGCCAATAGGGTATATCTTGAAAATGCGGTGCCTAATCAAAAAGCTAACCTCAGTCTTAATTATTCTATTGGTCACTTCAATGTCTTTTTACGCAACAATTATTTTGGCGGCGTTACGGAACCTACTAATACTATTGCTAATCAGCAGTTTTATGATCCCCGTGTGGTAACAGATCTTTCTTTGGGATACCAGATTACCAAAGAGGCTAAAGTTACAATTGGCTCCAACAACCTGCTGGATGTGTATCCTGAAAAAGTAGCCATTGCAGCTAACAGCGGCACCGGCCAGTATATTTATTCCAGGGGCGCCACACAGTTTGGTTTCAATGGAAGATATATTTTTGGGAGAATTGAAATTAGTTTGTAGGAATTGAGAGAATATTTTATCAAAGCGAAGGTCAACACCCTTCGCTTTTTTTGTCACCTCTCTTAAAGGGTTTGTTGTCTTGGGTTCAACTTTATATCATTTCCCATATCTCTCAAAGTCCTTCCTGTTCTATCATTTCCCCAGGAATAACCACACTAAAAATGGTGCCTTTTCCAAAATCAGAACTAACTTTAATTTCAAACCTATGAAATAAAATAATACTTTTTACAATAGATAAGCCAAGCCCGTATCCCTCGCCATTAGTCTTGCCCGACTTTTTGAAGCGGTTAAAGATGGTTGCCAAATCTTCCTGCCTGATGCCGGCGCCAGTATCTTTTATAAACAGGCTATAATTTCCACCCGGGCTGTAATGGTCACTGAGATAGATAGAGCCGCTTTCTTTATTGTACCTGATGGCATTGTTGATGAGATTATAAAGAAGTTGAAAAATCAGATCGCGGTTTACCTGTTTTACATTCAGTTTTGGTGAAATATTGTTTGTAAAATGAATGGATTTGGTTTCCAGCCGGGTCGAAAGCTCTTCCATTACTTCTGAGGTTAGCTCACAGATATTGACAGTGTCACTTTTCGCAAATTGGTCGTTTTCAATTCGTGAAATATAGAGAAGAGAATGTACAATTTTTTTCAGGCGGTTAACGGTTTTCATCATTCCTGATATACGTTCCTGCAGGTCCTCACTAATGCCTTCCTCCATCATCATGTTTTCAATATTCGTTTGCAGGATACTGATCGGAGTCATTAGTTCATGTGAGGCATTGGAAGTAAACTCCCTTTCCTTATCAAAGGCCTCATGTATTTTTTCCATGAGGCTAATGAGTGAGCTATCCAGGAATTTGAAATCGATGGTGGATGTTTTTATCGGAGAAAGCGGCTCTTTAAAAGGAAATTTCCGGTTCAACAGTTTGGTGCGAACAATCTTTGCCAGCGGTCTTAAAAGTACGTTCGTGTATATAAGGTCCATGACAATGCTAATCACGATTAACCCAATTAAGATAAAGAGTGAAAAGCGCTGCAAAAGCCTGTTGTACTGGTTAATGGTGGCTGTTGTTTTTCCAATCTCAAGAATGTATTTATTGTCCTGGTAATTTAAGGGATGTATGAGGACGCGGTAGTTCAAAGTATCTTCTTCCACAATGCGCTGGGAAGTTTCAATAGTGTCGCGTATGTTATTGACTACAGCAGGAACCAGCGAAATATATTCTTCCTTCAGCATGGTATAGCTGGCGTAGGCGCTGTCTCCCTGGAGGTAATAATCAACCCCATTTTTTTCGATTACGGCCAATACTTTTTTCTTTTGTTCTCCGAGGTAATAATTGGTATATCGAAAACTTGCAAGGCTGATTAAGAAAGGAAGCAGCAATACAAAAAGTACTACGATCAGCATCTTGGAGAGCGTAATAAAAAGCGTCAGTTTGGTCAGCAGTTTCAAAGATAGTTACATTTTTATTTTATAACCAATTCCGCGCAGGGTTTGCAACCAGTCTACAGGAGCGTAGGCCGCCATTTTTTTCCTTATATTTTTAATATGCACGTCAATGTAATTGGAATCATAATCATCATCCGAAAAGTTGCCCCAGATGTGCTCACTTAACTGCATACGGGTAAGAGGCCGGTTTTTATGCAAAACCATATAGCTTAGTAAATCAAATTCTTTCCTCGATAATTCGATCTCATCTTTTTCAAAGCGCACGACCCGCTTGTTTAGGTCAATATTGAAATCACCTAACTCCAGTACGGGATCATTGTTGCCCGATTTGCGTCGCGTAATGGCATGCATTCTCGACTGCAATTCCAATAATGAAAAAGGTTTTGCCAGGTAATCATCAGCGCCCAGGTCCAGCCCTTTAATCCTGTCTTCCAGTTTGCCCCGTGCTGTAAGAATCACATAGGATGCGTTGGGGCACATCTTTTTGGTGTCATTCAAAAGATCAAGGCCATCACCATCAGGTAAGCCCAAATCAAGCAGTAAGAAATCATATTCATTTTGCACTACCAACTGCCTGGCCTGCGCGGCAGTGTAAGCAGTATCGCAGAGATAAAATGCCTTTTCTAGAAAGAGCTTCATTTCGCGGGCAAGCGTTCTTTCATCTTCAATGATTAATACTTTCATGGTTTCAGAATTGATAATAAAAACTGAAAGTTAAAAAAGAATTCACTGTCCCGGGAGCGGCTTCCACATGATTACTCAACAAAGACAACTGGTAAGCGGCTTCCACCACATAATGTGCCCTGTTGTAAGCAAGTGGAAATTTAAAATTGTATGAGAGTATATTAAAGTCAATGGTTTCCACTGTATTGGTATTATTGCCAGCAGGAGGATTACCAAAAGGAGGAACTGGCAAAATACCGAGCAAGCTGTCCCGTAATTTCTTTTTAGTAACGTAGGTTTGATAAAAATGTTGGGTGCCGGCTACCACATCCGTAGAAGGAGTAATGGTAACAATATCTTTATTGCCAATACTAAAAAGATTAATAGCTTTTGAAATGGCTCCTGTAACAAATGCATCGCTGGTTTTTCCAAAAGCATAATCGCCGGTAAGTGTGGGCTTTATCCAGCCATCGTACGAAAGCGCGATGCTGGCGTTATCAAGATTGGCAGCCTGAAGCAGTGGAGAATATTGCGGGTAAAAGCTATGGCTGTAGCTGAGGTCGGCTGATAAGTTTTTACTTAAATTAAAACCCACTCCAGCCCCAAGACTGGCAGCAGACACCGTAGAGGTGTTTTCATTTAAAAGCTTATAACTCTGAGCGGTAAAATAAATTCCTGATTTAAGCTGATAGTTGGCTGCTACTGCGAGGTAGGGAGTATTTTCTTTCGATTTTTGTCCATAGTAGCTGGCGTTATTAGCATAAACGGCTCCAAGCGTTACCGTTGATTTTGCAGGGATACTGTCCGTGGTTTCGCCGGCGCTATCAGTTTGCCCAAAACAATATCCACTACTTATTGCCATGATGGTAAATACTATAATTGATTTCATGAATTTCTTTCTTTTAGTTTAATGTAGCACCCTGATTACAGGTTTGATGATTTTTGGCTTGATTATTTTCACAGGTTTAATTTTTATATCAACGGGAACCGGAACCGTCTGCCTGCGTGCTTTAGGAACCACTTTGATAACATTCGCCACAGGCTTATCGTTCGGCACCGGTTTATCTCCGGGAACTTCTGTGATTTTTTTTGGAGCCGGTACCGTGTCTGTCTGAAGTGAAATAATTGCAGTTTCAGAGGTAATCTGTTTAGCGGGATGAACTGCCCTTGCCATTATCCACTGAGGACTACTTATTAATACAAGTATTCCAATAAGACATTTCCCTATTATAGCTCCTTTCATAACTTATGTAAATAAACAGATTTTGCAAATTAATGCAAAACCTGTTATTGTTCGTTTATCTGTTTTATTTGATCTTAATCCCTGTATTTGTTTTTATTTGTGTGTTTACTTTTACAGGAGTTGCCTGAGCATGTAAGGCAGCTTTTGAATGTACATTGGGCTTTATTTTTTTGCCGGCCTTAATAGCTGCTTTTTCACTGGCTTTTACTTCTCTCACTTTATTTTTTTTCAGACGGGCTGATGCTGCCACATTGTTATTGACAGATACATTACTATTTACTTTACCGCCTTCGCCAGTGCCACCGGCTTGTGCATTTGCGTGTGCAGTAGCCCAATCAGGCCTATGTTCCAATGCTTCTGCTTTAGTTGCTTGTCCTTTGGCACTTGCTTCCGCTCCTATAGTGCTTTTTGCAGAGGCAATAGCCTTCTTTTCTTTTTTGATTTTAGCCTGTGCTTTTTTTTCTGCTTTTTTCACCGCATGAGAATTGATACTTGTTGCAGAAGAAGCCTGAGTGGCATTTTGAAATTTGCTGCCGTCTTCATTGCTTTTAATGCTTGCATGGTCTGTAACTGCTGCGTTGTTTTTTACGTTTGTTTGCGCAAAAGCACCTGTTGTGAATAAGAACAGGGCTGATAATAATACTGTCGTTTTCATAATCTTTTTTTTG
>DATCWN010000031.1:0-11992 GCA_036566285.1 Hanamia sp. | reverse complement strand
ATTGTGAAATTGGTGTTATTGTTAGTCGTTAAGCCTAAATTGAAATTATAAGCATCTACGACAACAGATGATCCGGTGATAGTAATGGTACCTGATGTATGTATGCTAGTTGCGCTTATTAATTTTTTTGTACCACTACCTGAAAAAGTGATATTATAATAAGAGGAACCAAGTGTTGCTGATGAGGTTACGTCCTGATTTCCATTTGCATTGTACTCTATGGTGCTTCCATCGTTAATAAATATTGTGCCTGATGCTATATTCCCCGGGCTATACAAGCCATTAGGGTGAGATGTTTTTAAAGTGCCATTGATGGTAACATCCCCACCACTGGCAACAGAGTTAGAAATCGTAACATCGCTGATATCAATAATACCATCCACTTTAAAACTGCCGGCATTTTTTAAAAAACCTTTTAAACCCGTAACATTGACATTTGAATTTAGTGGTACTCTAACGCCATTGTTTAGACGAAGATTTTCATTTAAAACTAAGTGTAAAGTGCCACCTAAAATTGCCGTGGAAGAAGAAATTGTATATCCTTTTGTTGAAGTGGGTAATGTAAGTGTAGCTGTTCCTGTAATTCCATCTCTTAAAGTTTTTAATCCATTACCATTGAAAGCAAAACTTGAATTTACTTCCAGCAAACCATTTATAGTAGTGAGGGCTGCCCCGCCGGGGTTCCCACTAACTTTACTAACCCTGAAAATTGGAATTTCATCTGCCGCAGCATTGGGAAAATAAATAAGATCGGAAGCCTGAAATGTAGTAGGTGAATTGTATTCATAAATGGAACTGTCTGTCCAAATGTTCTTGACAGAAGCGGCTAAGTTTTCAAAGCCACTTCCGGAGAAAGCAGGAGTGGTCCCATCGCCAAGGGTTATTTTTCCTCCTGTTTCCACAGCCACAGATGCGTTTCCGTTCGGAAGAAAAGCAGTAGTGTATGAACTGTTGGTAAGAATACGAAACCAGCCGCCAAATAAAATGTCAATATCGTTTCCACTTCCATCGTTCAGATTAATGACGCCACCGCTTTTTAATTCGAGCACTCCAGCCACTATCGTTTGGTCGAGAGATATGGATGAGGTTACACCAACGGTGTGGCCGTTTTGTATGATGATAGTATTGGCTGCTAATGTCGGGGGACTTGTAGCGCTGATCCAGTTTGAATTATCGGGCGAAGATTCCCATGTAGTTGCTGCGGACCAGTCGCCGTTTGTTTTACTGCGGAAATAATCCTGAGCCCATCCTGTATTTCCGAGCAAGCAAAATAGTAGTATAGATGCGTGTTTAGGGCTAATATTCATTTTCATAAACACTATTATGTTTTAGAGAAACAATTAGAACACCATTAATTACATTAAAACCGGGTTAGAGAAATACCGTTGCATAGGATACCTGAAAACGGGCACATTGCTTACAAAAGAGACGGAGATTTTCTGGTGGGAAGGTTTAAAAACGAATTGCAATATAATAACATTTATTATGCGATAATAATTTATTTATGAAAAAATTTTGTCCCTTCTTTTTTTATGCCTTTTTGCCATCCTGTCATAAATTTTAAAATGGCATCTATTTTGAACTTCGTGCAAAAAAAAATTAGTATGCAAAAAGGAAGTATAAGAGTACAAACGGAAAATATTTTCCCTATCATTAAGAAATTCTTGTATAGTGACCATGAGATTTTTATTCGTGAATTAGTGAGTAATGCGGTAGATGCTACCCAGAAATTAAAGACCCTTTCTTCTCTCGGAGAAGTAAAGGGCGATATTGGTAATACCGATATTCATGTGGTCATTGATAAAGAAAAAAAGACGCTCACTATTTCAGATAAAGGCGTGGGGATGGCGGAAGATGAAGTGGACAAATACATTAACCAGGTGGCTTTCAGCGGTGCCGAAGAATTTTTGGAAAAGTATAAAGGTAAAAATGAAGCAAACATAATTGGCCATTTTGGTTTGGGTTTTTATTCTTCATTTATGGTAAGTGATATAGTGGAGATCATCACCAAAAGCTATCGTGAAGACGCTAAAGCAGTAAAGTGGGAATGCGATGGCAGCCCTGAATTTACGCTCGTAGAAACTGAAAAGGAAAGCCGTGGAACAGACATAGTGCTTCACATCAATGAAGAAAGTAAAGAGTTTTTGGAGCCTGACAGAATCCGCCATATGCTTGAAAAATTCTGTAGGTTTTTACCCGTTCCTATTTTCTTTGAGGACAAACAAATTAATAATCCGGCTCCGGCATGGACTAAAAAACCTTCTGATTTAACCCCGCAGGATTACCAGGATTTTTATAAAGAATTGTATCCGTTTGGCGAGGCGCCTTTATTTTGGATTCATCTGAATGTGGATTACCCTTTTAACCTTACCGGAATTCTTTATTTTCCCAAAGTAAAAAGAAGCTTTGAAGTTCAGAAAGACAAAATACAGTTATACAGCAACCAGGTATTTGTTACAGATGAAGTAAAAGATATTGTTCCTGAATTTTTAATGTTGTTGCATGGTGTTATTGATAGCCCTGATATTCCTCTGAATGTGAGCAGGAGCTATTTACAGGGAGATCCTAATGTAAAAAAAATAGGCGCTTATATTACCAAGAAAGTAGGCGATAAATTGAATAAGCTTTTTAATGACGACAGAAAATCATTTGAAGAAAAGTGGGAGAGCCTTGGCCTTTTTGTAAAATACGGAATGATAACCGATGATAAGTTTTTAGAAAAAGCCAATAAGTTTAATTTGTTTGAAGCCGCTGAAGGTGGAAAGTTTTATACACTCGATGAATACAAATCAGCTACTGAAAGTTTGCAGAAAAATAAGGATGGCAAAATAGTAATGTTATATACCACTGACCCCGTTCAGCAAAATATTTTCATAAAGGCTGCGGAGCAAAAAGAATATAAAGTAGTAAGGCTTGAAACTATTGTGGACGCTGCGTTTATCAACAACATGGAGATGAAGTGGAACGATATACAGTTTGTAAGAGTGGATGCTGATATTATCGAAAACCTGATTGATAAAAATGAAAATGCGGAAAGCGTTCTAAGCAAAAAAGAATCTGAAAAACTAAAAGAATTGTTTCATGTAGAGATACCTGATTTGCATGCTACGGTAGAAGTAAAAGGTTTGTCGGTCGAATCCGCACCGGTAATTGCAACGCGTCCTGAATTTATGCGCCGCATGAAAGACATGGCCATGGCAGGTGGCGGAGGCATGGGAAGTTTTTACGGAAACATGCCGGAGGAAGTTACTCTGACTGTGAACGGCAACCATCCTGTGTATCAGAAGATTCTAAAAGAAGACGATAAAGACCAGCAGGAAAACCTGGTTAAAAATTTAACCGACCTGGCTTTACTTTCACAGGGATTATTAAAAGGCAACGAGCTAACGGCCTTCATCACACGCAGTGTGGAAATGATGGAAGGAAAGACGAAGAGTAAAATAATTACAGAAATATAATTTCAATAAATGATTTTTTAAGCCATCTTCAGAAAAGGAGATGGCTTTTTTTAATCTTCATCCGGTGTAAAAGATAAAATACTTAACTCCAGGTATTCCATTTTCATCAAATAATATTCTTCCACAAATCCGGCACTTAAAAAGATTTCTTTGTGAAGTGGATTGATATACACCACATAAACTTCTCTTGGGTATTCCTTCAATGATTTCAGTATGTTTTTTACCACTTTCAGCATTATGATTTCATCAAAGGGATTGAAGAAGAAAAAGACAGAATCCTCTTTTTGAATGGGATAATTGACGGCATCATCACAAAGGATTGTAAATTTAGTTTGGGAAAATTGAGGTTGTATTTTATTGAGATTTTCTTTTGCCAATGCACATAACGAAGCTGCGAAATCAATTCCCGTAATTTTTCTAAAACCATGGAAAGCCGCTACTGCCATTACTCTTCCTTTGCCAGAACCAAAATCTATGAACGAGTCTTTAGCTTTTACTTCTTTTAAATAATTAAATGCTTTTTCCAGCAGAAAATAATTAGCGCCCTGATAAATTGACGCATGAGATTTGTTTTCTCCTTTTATGCTGAGTGTTTTTAACCGGTTTATTTTTATTGACTCAATGCCATATTTTCTTTCTCCTTTTATTTCATGAATTATAGTGAAAAAGGCAAGCCTGAAATTCCAGTTAATTCCAATGAAATAGAAATAGGTAAAATAATTTTTGAAGTGCATTAAAAATAGATTGAATTACCGGATGATTTTTACTGAAATGTTTGTAAGAAGTCGAACCAATAAACTAATAAACCAATTAACCATTAAACTCCGATAATCTGAAATCAATAACCTTTAGCTGAAGATTAGTTTCTCCATTCCATTCATTCTCATCAATGGTATAAACCAGGTCAACCGGTTTATCTTTTTCAAGCAATGAAAATTTTTCTGAAAGATTAAAACCGATTCCGGTAAGCGTTATGTTTTCATTTTTTACCACAAAGCGAATGTGTTGTTCTTTTACAATTCTTGTCCATTCGGTGTTCTGTACCTTTTTTGTAATGAACACAGGGCGGAGGTTTCCAGGTCCGTAAGGTTCCATCTGTTTAATTATTTTGAAGAACTTTTCATTGATATTTTTGAAAGTGATTTCTGTGTCAATTATTAATTCCGGGATGAGCAGCCGGGGATCAATAGTGGATGAAACTACCTCCTCGAATTTATTACTGAACGCGATTACATTATCGGGATGCATCGTCATGCCGGCTGCAGCAAAATGGCCGCCATAGCCAATTAAATAGTCGCGGCATGCATGAATGGCTTCGTATAAATTGAAACCCGGCACGCTTCGGGCACTTCCGCCTACGAACTTTTCGCCAAGGGTAAGGACAACGGTTGGGCGGTAATATTTTTCGATGAGCCGGCTGGCTACAATCCCTACTACGCCCTTGTGCCAGTGGGATTGAAATAAGACGGTTGATTTTCTTTTTACCATGATTTCATCATTGGCAATCATTGCCAGGGCTTCCTCTGTAATGGTTGAGTCGGCATCTTTTCTGTCGCTATTATCGCTATGCAGCATTTCTGCAAATTCTTTGGCTTTTGTAAAATCCTCTTCAATAAATAGCTTTACCGCTTTTGTAGCGTCATCCATGCGACCTGCCGCATTTACACGGGGGGCAATAATAAAAACTACATTGTTTATGGTGAATTTGTTTTTGGCGCCGCTTAGCTCTATTAAGGCTTTGATTCCGGCGCATGGCGTGGCATTTAATCTTTGTAAGCCATAGTATGCCAATATCCTGTTTTCACCGGTAATAGAAACAATATCAGCGCCGATGGCGGTTACTACCAGGTCAAGATAGCAAAGATATTCTTCTTCGTCTATGCCTAACCGTTGTGATAGAGCGGTAATCAATTTAAAGCCTACGCCACAGCCACAAAGTTCTTTGTATGGATAATTACAATCTTTTCGTTTGGCATTTAAAACAGCGATGGCTGGTGGCAGTTCATCATCAGGGAGATGATGGTCGCACACAATAAAATCGAGGCCTAACGTACATGCGTACCCGATTAAATCAACTGATTTTATCCCGCAGTCCAGAGAAATAATCAAATCAAAACCATTTTCCTTGGCAAAATCAATTCCCTGCCGGCTCACTCCGTATCCTTCTTTATAACGGTGCGGGATGTAGAAGTCAATATTTTCCTGGCAATATATTTTTTTTAAAAAACGATATACTATGGCAACTGATGTGGTACCGTCCACATCATAATCGCCGAAAATTAAAATCTTTTGGTTGTTATTAATAGCCAATAAAATCCGTTGAACCGCTTTGTCCATATCCTTCATTAAAAAAGGATCGTGGAGTTGTGAAAGCTGTGGCCGGAAAAAATCTTTCGCTTTTTCAAAAGTATCCATTCCTCTTTGTACCAGCATCTTGCAGAGGGATGAACTTACGTGCAGAGATTGTTTTAATTGATCAATCTTTGTATTATCCGCTTCCAATATTTTCCATCTTGTTTCCATAAATTAATTACCTAATGTGCCAATTAGCTGATTTGCTAATTGAATACCTGTAAACTTAAATTAAACATTATAAAGGGATTAGGATTTTGAATTCGATTTTTTCATTGGCTTATTAGCTAATAAGCCAATTTTCACATTAATATTTCCTGTCTGTAGTGTAGCGCACCAATTCTTCCAGGCCTTTTCTTATATCACTGTCAGGAAATTCAAATAATATAGAAAGGGCTTCATCACGGTAATCTATCATTTTTTTTTCCGCGTATTTAATTCCGCCCGTTTGGGTTACTTTATCTAATACATACTTTATTTTTTCCGGTACTTTATTTTGGTTTTTGATAATGTAAATAATTTTCCTTTTCTCAGTCGCTTCAATGTTATTAAGTGTATATATAAGAGGTAAGGTAAGTTTTTTTTCTTTCAGGTCATTGCCTGTTGGCTTGCCAACATCTTCGTTTCCATAATCGAACAGATCATCTTTTATTTGAAAAGCTATCCCCGTTTTTTCTCCAAATAGTTTCATCTTTTCAGTTATTTTTTCATCATTACTCGTGCTCCATGCGCCTACCGCGCAGGCTGATGAAAGCAAAGAAGCGGTTTTGCTTCTTATAATTTCAAAGTAAATATCTTCTTTAAGATTTAATTTCCGGGCTTTTTCAATTTGTAATAATTCGCCCTCGCTCATTTGCTTTACGGCGTTTGATAAAATATCAAGGTGTTTAAATTCTCCCGCTTCTGTGGAAAGTAACAAGCCTTTTGAAAGCAGGTAATCACCCACCAATACGGCAATTTTATTTTTCCATAATGCATTGATAGAAAGAAATCCTCTCCGCTCAAGCGATTCATCCACCACATCGTCATGAACTAAGGTAGCGGTGTGCAGTAATTCCACCAGCGCGGCTGCCCTATAAGTTGATTCATTTACAGGCCCATGAAGCTTGGCGCTTAAAAATACAAACATCGGCCTTAACTGCTTTCCTTTTCTTTTGATAATGTATTTCATTATCCGGTCCAGTAAAGGAGTTTGACTTTTTACGGATTTCGCGAATTTTTCTTCGAAAATCTTTAATTCTTCCGCTATCAGGTTTTTTGAAAATTGCATTTTTGAAAAAAAGGCAATATAGCACAGAAACAAATAAATATTGAGATTATAAAAAAATACCAGCCCTTTTAATAATAACAATGTAAACTTTTAATAATAACAATGTAAAAGAGATTTGAAAAAAGTATGCAGCGTTTTAGAAAAGATAATAGTCTAAGTTTACAAAATTGCGAGAATATATAAACGCTTCAAAATCTAAAGAAATGATAAAAAAAGTTTGGGCTTTGGGTTTCGTTTGATACTTTTGCACACTTAAAAAGTTTATTACCAATCTTTAACCTTATTACCAATCATTAATCAAAAAGTTATGGCAAGCAAAAAGTTTACATTATTATTAATAGGGATTTTTTCCCTTATGTCTTTGGGCGTGTTTGCTCAGGATACCGGAGTTTACAATATATATGACTCAAGCGTGATTTCCTCAAAAGGGTTGGCACAGCAAAATGAGTTTATGAATAACACTTATGATTTTCCTGCAAAGCCTCGTAATGAAATAGAATTTGGTATTTCGGGTGGCTTGTTCTCAATAAGTGGAGATGTATCTGCCAAATTACCTACTGCAGGTTTTTCTGCGCATTTGCGTAAAGCATTAGGTTATGTATTCTCTTTGAGATTACAATATACCTACGGGATTGCAAAAGGATTGGACTGGAAACCTTCAGCAGGCTATGCGGCAAATGGTCCAGTGGTTGCTGCCGGCTATAACACTGCCACTACACCCGTTTATTATAATTATAAATCGAAAGTTCAGGACCTTACTTTACAGGGAATTTTTACCTTAAATAATATTCGCTTTCACAAGCAAAAATCATCAATGGTTGTTTACGCAGGTTTAGGCGCTGGCGCCATGATATATACAACCTCGCTTAATCTTAAAAATGATCAGGGTAACTATGCTGCTCTTTATACAGCATTGGCTAACGATCCTCAACAAGGGATTAGCAATAGAAAGGATATTCGTAAAAAATTGAAAGATGGAATGGATGATTCTTACGAAACCCCGGCACAAAATGACGGAAACCGTCGTTCTAAATTAGGAGACAATACTTTGAGGCCAACCGGAACTGTATTGGCAGGTATTGCTTTCAAATTGGGCAAGCGCGTTAATCTTGCTATTGAGGACAGGTTTTCTTTTGCAAAAGATGATCTGATGGATGGCCAGCAATGGCAGGACAATGTTCAGGGTGTATTGACAGGCGATTTTGACACTTATAATTATGCTTCAGTTGGTTTGAACTTTAACCTTGGTAAAAAATCTATTGAGCCTCTTTGGTGGATCAATCCATTGGATTATGCTTACAGCGAACTCAACAATCCTAAACACATGAAGTTGCCTAAACCCGTATTTGATGATGAAGATGGCGATGGCATCGTTGACCAGCTTGACAGATGCCCGGGTTCTCCTGCAGGTGTTAAGGTGGATTCTCATGGTTGTCCATTAGATACAGATGGTGATGGCGTTCCCGATTACCAGGATAAAGAGTTGATAACACCTACTTATTGCCAGCCTGTTGATGCAGATGGTGTGGGTAAATGCCCCGATCCTGAATGCTGCAAAAACAGAGTTGCAGATTCAAATGCATGTAACATTGGTGATCTTCCAAGCATCTCATTCAGAGGCAACAGCAGCAGCTTAAGTAGTGATGCAAAAGCAATGTTGGCAACTGTAGCTTCTAAATTGAAAAGCAGCGCTGATTGTTCCATAACCGTTACTGGCTATCCTGTTTCTTCTAAAGCTTCTCAGGCGCTGTGTAACAGAAGAGCTGAGGCTATTAAATCTTACTTAACAGAAAAAGAAGGAATCAGTGCAGACCGCATTGAAATCCATTGTGAAATAGGTGGAGGTGATGCTAACATAGTAGATATTAAATCTAAATAATAATACTTTTTGCTTAATGATGACCCTTCCCGGTTGGGAAGGGTCTTTTTATTTGCAATTATCAAAATATTAACGGGCCCAATTTTGTGCAGGGTTATTTTAAATCCCATATTTGTTTAAATTCACTTAATTTTGCCACCTTTATGAAGTTAGCTTTAGTTTTATTGGTACCTTTTTTTATGTTCACTGCTTGTAGTAGCCAGTTTAATAAAGTATTAAAAAGTACTGATTATGAATACAAACTAAAGAAAGCGGATGAGTATTTTGCCAATAAAAAATACAAGAATGCCGAGGTACTTTATGTTGAATTATTTCCTGTCTTTAAAGGATCTGATAAGTTTGAAGAATTGTATTTCAAATATGCCTATTGTTCTTTTTATCAAAAAAATTACCTTGATGCAGAAAACCTTTTCAAAGGCTTTTTAGGCGTTTTCCCAAATAGCCCTAAGGCCGAAGAAGTAGCCTACATGCAGGCATTTACTTTTTATAAGCAATCGCCCATTGTGGAACTGGACCAGGTAAATACTTCCAAAGCTATTGGAATGATGCAGAGTTTTATCAATACGTATCCCAATTCAACAAGAGTTGCGGAGGCTACCGGCATCATAGCGAAATGCAGGGAAAAACTGGAAGAAAAAGATTACAAATCTGCTCAACTATATTACAACATCCAACAATACCAGGCAGCAGGAATCTCTTTTACTAATTTGCTTAATTCCTATCCTGAATCAAAGAATGGTGAAGAATATATGTTGATGGCAATAAAGTCTTACTACCAGTTTGCCAGGCTTAGTGTGATGGATAAACAGGAAGAGCGATATGGAAAAGTGGCAACAGAATATTTTGATTTTGCAGACCGCTACCCTGAAAGTAAATTATTGGTAGAAGCAGAAAATTATAAAAACCTCAGTCAAAACAATATTAAACAAATACAAAATGAGCAAATTAAGACGTCAACAAACCGCTAATACCAGCAACGTTGTTGAAACAAAAAACCTGGTGGATATAAAAGAAAAAACGGGAAATTTATATGAGTCTATTGCTATAATTGCAAAAAGAGCTAACCAGATCAGTATTTCTATAAAAGAAGAATTGCATAATAAACTGGAAGAATTTGCCAGCCATACAGATAGCCTTGAAGAGATTCATGAAAATAAAGAGCAAATAGAAATTTCAAAGGCTTATGAAAGGATGCCCAATCCGGCAATCTTAGCTGCTGCGGAATTCATGGAAGATAAAATTTATTATCGCCGGAATGAAGAGGATAATCTTTTCGATTAATATTTTATATAAATCTTTAAATAAGAAACGATAATTTTAATGGCGGTTTATACCGTCATTTTTGTTGGTAAAAAGATTTTTTAAATAAAATAATAAATGCTTAAAGGGAGAAAGATTTTATTGTGTGTAACCGGTAGTATTGCCGCATACAAGTCTGTTATTTTACTAAGATTATTAATTAAATCGGGCGCTGAAGTAAAAGTAATAATGACTTCTGAAGCGGCTGATTTTATTTCCCCACTCACATTTTCCACTCTTTCTAAAAATAAGGTACTTATTGATCTATTTGATGAAGGTACCTGGGCAAACCATGTGGCGTTGGGCCGCTGGGCAAATGTAATGCTTATAGCTCCGGCTTCCTGCAATACCATTGCAAAGATGGCTAACGGCTTATGCGATAATCTTTTACTTGCAGTTTATCTTTCATCAGTTTGCCCTGTAGTTGTGGCTCCCGCAATGGATGAAGATATGTGGCATCATAGTGCTACGCAAAAAAATATTGAGGTTTTAAAACAGAATGGAAATGAAATCATTCATGTCAATAATGGCGAACTTGCCAGTGGCTTGTCGGGAGAAGGAAGGATGGCGGAACCCGAAGAAATTTTAGATTACCTGCATCATTTTTTTTTAGCTCAATTAACTCTTAAAGGAAAGAATGCATTGGTAACAGCCGGCCCCACGTATGAAGCTATAGACCCTGTAAGATTTATTGGAAATCATTCAAGCGGTAAGATGGGCGTTTACATAGCGGAAGAATTAAGTAGGAGAGGAGCGAGAGTTACTCTGGTTTTGGGCCCTTCTGAAATGATTGTTGATAAAGAGATTGAAACTATCAGGATTACTTCCGCTAATGAAATGTATGAAGCCTGCATGAAAAATTTTAAAGCTTATAATATTATTATTATGGCGGCGGCGGTGGCAGATTATACTCCTGTAACAAAGGCTCCGCAAAAAATAAAAAAGAAAGAAAACGAATTTTCATTGTCTTTAGTAAAAACGAAAGATATACTTTCAGAAGCTGGCAAAATAAAATTAGATTCTCAAATACTGGTGGGTTTTGCGTTGGAAACTGAGAATGAAAAAACGAATGCGTTAGAAAAGCTTGCCAAAAAAAATGCTGATTTTATTGTAATGAATTCTTTAAATAATGAAGCAACCGGCTTTGGATATGATAGTAACAAAATCATTATTTTTGGAAAGAATGGAGAGGAATATGATTTTCCTTTAAAATCTAAAAAGGAAGTGGCAGTGGACATTGTAAACTTTGTTACTCAAAATAATAATGAATAAACTGACTATATTTTTTTTACTATTTTTCTCTGGCCCCATTCTTCACGCGCAGGAATTGAGAGCCAGGGTGAGTGTCATCAGCAACCGTGTTGGGAATAATGTGGATAAGAAAACTTTTCAAACATTACAAACCTCCCTTAACGATTTTGTAAATACGCGTAAATGGAGTTCCGACAATTTTAAGACACAGGAAAAAATTGATTGCAGCTTTTTGTTGAATCTTGAATCTTCGGGAGATGCCAATGTTTACAAAGCGTCTTTAACCATACAATCGGCCAGGCCGGTTTTTAATGCTTCCTATGCTTCGCCCATAATTAATTACCAGGATAATGATGTGGTTTTTAAATATGCCGAATTTCAACAATTGGAATTTAGTGATACCCGCGTTACAGGTACGGATCCTCTCGCGTCCAATTTAACGGCAGTCTTTCCCTATTGGTTAAATATGATTCTTGGCTTTGA